>CAYQRT010000038.1:0-3541 GCA_964419695.1 uncultured Spirochaetaceae bacterium
AGAAGGAAGAGATGAAAATCGTGCCCGGTCTTGACGAGGACATCCTTTTCAAATTCGAACGCATCATCAAGAGCAAGTCCGGCGTCGGGATCGTCCCCATCAAGAACGGCATCTGCGCCGGCTGCCACATGATCCTGCCCTCGCAGTTCGTCAACGACGTGCGCAGCGGCACGGGCATCAAATTCTGCCCGGAGTGTTCGCGTATTCTTTTCTGCCCCACGGAGGGGGAGGCCGAGGACGCCTACATGTACGATGAGGACATGGTGGTTGAGGAGGACGACGACGCGGACGATGACGACGCGGAGGACGACTCAGACGACTCCTCCGACGATGACGCGAACGAAAGCAGCGACGATTAGGCTTCCTCCGCTTCGGCGGAGACTTTAATAAAGGCGATACGAGCGCCCGCGGGGCGCCGCACGCCCGGGAATGATATTTGACAGGTCAGATCACCGCCGGGAGGTTGCCGCAAGGAAACCTCTTGGAGGAAAGTCCGGGCTCCGCAGGGCATGATGCCGGGTAATACCCGGGATGGAGAATTCGGCCACGGCCGAGCTCTTTAGACAGAGAGTGTCACAGAGAACAGACCGCCCGCAGTTTGACCGTTTGCGGTCAAACTGCACGGCAAGGGTGAAAAGGCGGGGTAAGAGCCCACCGCGCCGCCGGCGACGGCGGCGGCACGACAAACCTCATCAGGAGCAAGGCCGAACAGCGGGGGGTGCCCGTCCCAATGACAACCCGCGGGTGGGCCGCATGGAAGCCGCGCGCAAGCGCCTGGCCCCAGAGAGATGGTGATCCCTCGACAGAATCCGGCTTATCGACCTGTCATTTTTTCATTTCCGGTTCATGTAAACGCCGTCTTGAGAAAGAACGATCATGTTATTGGATTATGAACGGTATCAGCGAAAAAAATCGAAAAAAAAGGGCCGTGTTTTTCTCATCCTTATCCTCGTTATAGCCGCGGGAGTGGGGGGGTATTTCCTCGTGACCCGGGTGATCCTGCACCGGGATCCTTTCACGCCCCTGGCGGCTTCCGGCACGAGAGCCGACCTGGATACACTCTGGGCCGAGTTCGTCCGCCTGCAGGGTAATGATACGGACAAGAACGCCGAGGACGAAAAGAAGCTGCTTGACGAGATCCTTAAGCAGAGTGAGAACCGGCTTAAGACCGATCCGCTCGCCGCGCGAATTCTGATCTTTCACGGGTACGCGTCATTTTACCGGGCCCTCCATGAGGAGAGTTTTGAGGCCCGGCGGCCCTATCTGGACCAGGCGGTATTTTCCCTGCGCCGGAGCCTGGCTTCGGCCGGCACATCCATCCTCCCCCAGCTCAGTTACATGCTGGGGCGGACGTATTTTTTCAAGCGGGAATACTATTACGACCTCGCGGCCAGGTACCTTGAACAGGCCTTGAATTTGGGTTATAAGAAAGCAGATGTCTTTGAATATTTGGTGCTGATCAACACCGAATGGGGCCATACCGAAAAAAGCATCGAGTATCTGAAGCGGGCGTATGAGGACAGGCAGAGCGATCTCTATCTTTTTTACCTCGCCAAGAATTATACCAAAGTGAAGCGCGGCGCGGAAGCGGCCGGCATTCTCGACAAGATCATCGCTTCCACCCAGGACGGCGAATTGCTCCGCGAGTGCAAATTTCTCTCCGGGGAGATTCTTTTCGACCAGGGAAAATTCGCGCAGGCGGAAAAACGATACCGGGATATCCTGCACAGCGACCCGGAATCGGCGGAAGCGCATTACCGCCTGGCGCTCATTTATGAAAAGTCGGGCGATTATGCGCAATACCGCTACGAGCTCCGGCAGACCTTGGAAAAGGATCCGGGCCACAGCGGCGCGCGCAGCCGGCTAAAATAAAAGTATTTTCGCGTGCCGGGGTGCATGAAAAAGGGAGGCGGAGTCAATGGCAATACGCGACGTGTTCGACAATTTTTCAACCGACATAGGAATCGATCTGGGTACCTGCAATACGCTGGTTCACGTCAAGGGGAAGGGCATCGTGCTCTGCGAACCCTCGGTGGTGGCCGTGGAGCGCGGCACCAAGAAGGTGCTGGCCGTGGGCGCCGAAGCCAAGAAGATGTTGTGGAAGACGCCGGGCAAAATCATCGCCATCCGCCCCATGCGGGACGGCGTCATCGCCGATTTTGAAACCACGGAAAAGATGATCCGCTACTTCATCGCCAAGGTGCTGCCGCGCAAGTGGTTTATCAAGCCGCGCATGGTCATCGGCATTCCCACCTGCATCACCGAAGTGGAAAAGCGCGCCGTGCGTGAAAGCGCCGAGCAGGCCGGCGCCCGCGAGGTGGTGCTTATTGAAGAATCCATGGCCGCGGCCATCGGGGCCAATATCCCCATCCTGGAGCCGGCCGGCAACATGATCTGCGACATCGGCGGCGGGACCACGGAGATTTCGGTCATTTCCCTGGGCGGCATGGTGGTGTCCAACGCCATCCGCATCGGCGGGGACGAGTTCGACGAGGCCATCATCAAGCACGTGCGCAGCGTCCACAATCTGATCATCGGGGAGCAAACCGCCGAGAACTTGAAAATCACCATCGGCAACGCCTCTCCCGACAAGAAGATTGAAAAGATGGAGATCAAGGGCACGGACGCCATCACCGGCCTGCCGCGGCGGCTGGAGATGGACTCCATTGAAGTGCGGGAGTCGCTGCAGGAGCCGATCAACGCGGTCATCGACGAGATCAAGCGGACATTGGGCCAGACGCCGCCGGAACTGGCGGCCGACATCGTGGAACGGGGCATCGTCATGACGGGAGGCGGCTCGCTCCTCAAGGGCCTGCCCAAACTCATTTCCAAGGAAACGGGGGTGCCCGTCATCCTGGCCGAGGAACCGCTCCTCTGCGTGGCCAAGGGCGCCGGCAAATTCTTCGAAAGCATGAAGGAATCAAGCGAAAAACTGTACCATATCAAACACTAGAGCTTGAGGTCCCATGCGGAAGCTGTCGAACTTTTTTGTCAGATTCAAGAAACTGTTGACCCTGATCGTGCTGGTGGGGATTTCCGTGCTCCTGGTGGTGTTCTCCGACACGCCGGCCGTGGAATCATCCAACGAGGTGGGGCTGACCATCATATCCTTCTTCCAGCGAATCGCCACCCAGGGCGCCCAGTGGGTCACCGACACGGTCAATTCCATCGGCAGGCTCGAGGACCTCAAAAAGGAACTGGCGGATACCCAGCGGGAGCTGTTGCAGTACAAGAAGACCTCCCAGGACAATGTCATCCTGCGGGAACGGGTGGAAACCCTGTCCCGACAGCTGGGCCTGGCCCGGGAGCTCGACTACGAATATATCCCCGCCGAAATCATCGCCTGGGGCACCCAGGTCGATTTTTCGACCCTGGTCATCAACAAGGGGGCGGGCGACGATATCCTCAAGGACATGCCGGTCGTTTCCTTCTCCGGCGGGACCATGGGGCTGGTGGGCAAGATCGGCGCCGTGGGCGCCGCCTCCTCGGTGGTGCAGACCGTGCTCGATCCCGGCTGTTCGGTCTCGGTGCTCTTCAAGGA
>CAYQRT010000038.1:3641-15157 GCA_964419695.1 uncultured Spirochaetaceae bacterium
CTCATGATCATCATTTTCGCGGCCATCCAGCGCGGGTCCATGGCCGGTATGTTCACCGGTTTTGCCGCCGGCATGCTGGAAGGGTTTTTTACGCCTCCCTACGGCTTCCACGCCCTGGCTAAAACCGTGCTGGGTTATATCCTCGGCCGCTTCGAGGGGATCCTCTCCATCGAGCCCTTTTTTATGAAGATCCTGCTGGTGGTGGGCGCCACCTGGGTGAAGGGCCTGCTCACCGGCCTGGAGCATCTGGTGTTCGGCATCGCCGGACCGCCCTTCTTCGTGTACGCGGGATCGGTGCTGCTCGAAAGCCTGTACAACGCCCTGCTGGCGCCGCTGGTCTTCCTCCTTTTGACCAAAATGAAACTGTTCAAGGTCAAGGGAATGGAGACGGTCTGATGCACGCGGAAAGCACCCAGGCGGCCGGGACGCGTCCGCGGCTGACCTTTTTCATCGCACTCGTCGTGGTCTGCTTCGCCCTGCTCCTGATCTACCTGTTCATCATGCAGGTGGTGCGCGGCGGCGAGTACCGGGAAATTTCCAGGAACGTCACCTCACGCGAAATCACCATCCCCACCCAGCGCGGGGAGATCTATGACCGTCACTTCGACGTGCCCCTGGTCATGAACGTGGAATCGTTCGTGATCGAACTCACCCCCGGCCAGGTGAAATACAACAAACGCGGTTATTTTGAGCGGCTGGCGCGGTTTCTCGACATGGACATGGACGACTTCGACGCCAAGGTGCCGCGGCAATACTACAACCTGTACCAGCCGATCGAGCTCATGTCAGGGGTCTCGTTCGAGAAAATTTCTCACATTGCCGAATACTCGGATGATTTCCCCGGCGTCACCTGGAACGCCACCCTGAAGCGGGAATACATTGTCACCGGCTCGCTCAGCCACGTGGTCGGGTACGTGGGCAAGATCGACGAGGCGGAAATCGAGTTCATGTACAATCTGCAGTACAACAGGAATTCCATCATCGGCAAAACCGGGCTGGAGAAGCAATACGATTCGGTGCTGCGCGGCAAGGACGGCAAGCGTTTCCGGATTGTGGACGTTCAGGAGCGGCGCGTGGAGCGGCAGCTGGAAGAGATCCCCCCGGTGCTGGGACAGCACCTGGTGCTGACCATCGACCGCAACATCCAGAAGCTGTGCGAAAAGGCGCTGGGGCGGCGGGCCGGCGCGGCCGTGGTGCTCAAGCCGGCCACGGGCGAGGTCCTGGCCCTGGTCTCCATGCCCGCCTACGACTCCAACCGCATCCTCCAAAAACATTATTACGACAGCATGCGGCTCAATCCCAAGAGCCCGCTCTATAACCGGGCCGTCAGCCAGTTTCCGCCGGCCTCGGCCTTCAAGGTGGTCATGGCCACCGCCATCCTGCAGACGGGCGTCTTTCCGCCGGACGAGAAGATACTCTGCCGCGGCGTCATCTACATCGGGGACCGGGCCTTCCACTGCTGGCGTCCGGCCGGACACGGCTGGCTGGACCTGAAGAACGGCCTGGCCAACTCCTGCAACAATTATTTCCAGACCGTGGGCGTCAAATACCTGGGCGTGGACAACATCGTCACTTTCGCCAAGGAGTACGGCTTCGGGGTTCCCACGGGCATCGACCTGCCCGACGAAAAATCCGGATTCGTGCCCACGCCCGAATGGAAGGAAGACAATGAGCGGATGGTCTGGTTGGGCGGGGACACCGCCAACCTTTCCATCGGCCAGGGATACATCACCGTCACGCCCGTGCAGATGGCGGACATGGTGAGCATGGTGGTCAACAAGGGTACCGTCTACAAGCCGCATCTGGTCAAGGAAATCCGCGATCCCACCGCGGGCCGGGTGGTCTCCGCCACCCAGCCCGTGGTGCTCAAGACCTCCACGCTCATCAGCCGCGAAACCTTCAACAAGGTGCAGGAGGGCATGCGGGAGGTGGTCCTCTCCGGAACGGCCCATTACGTGATGACCACCAAGGCGGTGCAGGTGGCGGGCAAGACGGGCACCAGCGAACTGGGTCCCGACAAGAAGGACAAGACCCATGAGTGGTTTGCGGGGTTCGGACCCTACGACGCCCCTGCGACCGAAGACAAGGTGGTGGTGGTGGTCTTTGTGGAGAACGTGCCCAAGAACGAATGGTGGGCGCCCAAGATCGCCAATTATATCTTCCAGGGCATCTTCGCCCACCAGACCTTCGAGGAGGCCGAATCCCACCTGGGCAAACTCTACTGGAACGAGAAGGAAGACGAGGATGACGAGGGGGGAGGCGCGGACGAATGAAGCGCGGTTCCTTGTTCAGCCTGGATATTCCCATTCTTGTTTCCGTGATCCTCTTGGTGGTCATCGGCATACTTTTCATCTATTCGAGCAACACCGACGCCGACGGCACCATCAAGAAGGACGAATTCGTCCGGCAGATCTTCTGGGCCGTGCTGGGACTGGTACTGCTTTTCGTGTTCTCCTTTCTCAATTACCTGCACCTGCGCGACTACGCGCTGGTCATCTACCTGGTGTTGTTGGGCGGGCTGGTGGTGACGCTGCTGGTGAACCTGGTCATCAATCCCGACAGCCGCCGGCCGAGCTCCTGGCTGGGCATCGGCGGCATCGGCATCCAGCCGTCGGAATTCGCCAAGCTGGCCACCATTCTCTTTTTGGGAAGTTTCCTGTCGCGTATCGGGGCGCGTATCCGGGAATTGCCGTATTTCCTCCTGGCCTTCCTCATCTGCCTGGTGCCCATGCTGCTCATCCTGCTGCAGCCCGACATGGGTACGGCCCTGGTCTTCATACCCATCCTGGTGGCCATGACGTGGGTGGCGGGCACCAAGCGCCGCTACATCGTCTTCCTGCTTCTGACCGGGCTGTTCATGATTTTTTTCAGCATCCAGCCGGAACTCTCCAAATATTTCCACCTGTTCGCGCTGCCGTTTTTCAAGATCATGAGCGTCACCAATTATCTCCTGATCGCGGCGGGGGTCGTGTTTCTGATCGGCCTGCTGGCCGCCCTGGGCTACTACATCTTCCGGGAGCCCTATTACTACTGGATCATGTACGGGGCGGGCGTGGCCGTGCTGTCGTCGCTGGGCGGGCTGATCGGACGCGTAATGCTGGCCGGCTACCAGGTGATGCGCCTCATCATCTTTCTCGATCCCTACATCGACCGCAAGGGCGAGGGGTACAACATCATCCAGTCCATTACGGCCGTGGGCTCGGGGGGGCTGTTCGGCAGGGGCTTCCGCAACGGGACCATGAGCCAGCTCAAGTACGTGCCCGTCCAGAGCAACGATTTCATCTTCTCGATTATCGCCGAGGAATGGGGCTTCATCGGCGGGCTTTTGGTCTTCGGTCTGTTCGTCATCCTCCTCTACCGGTCGCTCAGGATTCTCAAGAACACCGCCGATTCGTACGCCCAGTACGTGGGGGTGGGCATCATCGGAATGATCTTCTACCATTGCGTCATCAATATCGGGATGAACATGGGACTCATGCCCATCACCGGCATTCCGCTGTTCTTCGTCTCGTACGGCGGGTCGGCCCTGCTGACCGGACTCATGTCCGTGGGCATCATCCTCAACATCTATTTCCGGCGCTACGCTTCTTCATGAAAAAGCGTTTGTTTCCCCGCAACGGCCAAGACCAGACATAAGCGATTAAGGATTGCTTGAATCATGAATCAAATTGTCGACAACCAATTGCGCGATATTCTGTTACAAGTGGAAAAACCGGGACGCTATGCCGGGGGAGAATACGGCAGCCTGCACCGGAAGGGGCCCCTCAAGGTGGCGGTCTCCTATCCCGATCTCTACGAGATCGGCATGTCCAACAATGCGGTAAGGATTCTGTACGGGCTCCTCAACCGGATCGAGGGCGTGCAATGCGAACGGGTCTTTGCCCCGGCGGTCGACATGGAAAGGGAACTCCGTGACAGGGGGCTGCCCCTCTTCTCGCTGGAAAGCCGGCTGCCCCTGCGCGCGTTCGACGTCATCGCCTTTTCGGTGGGGTACGAGCTGAACGCCACCGCCGTGTTGCAAATCCTCGACTTGGGCGGCGTGGCCCTACGCGCGGAAGAGCGCTCCGGCGCCGACCCCCTGGTCTTGGGGGGCGGACCGGGGCTGATCAATCCCGTTCCCTTTCTGCGTTTTTTGGACGGCGTGTTCATCGGGGAGGCCGAGGAGTGGCTGCCGGAAGCGTTCGCCCGGCTGGTGGAGTTGAAAAAGCAAGGGGCGGGGAGGGGGGACCTCCTCGCCTTTCTGGAAGCCTCCCCGGCCGTGGCCACCCGCCGCGCTCCCCGGGCGGTACGGGCCCTCTACGCCGGTTTCGGCGCGGAGCCGGAGGAGATCGCCTTTCCCGTGGCCAGCCTCAAGGCCGCCCAGGACCACGGGGCGGTCGAGATCATGCGCGGGTGTCCCAACGGCTGCCGCTTCTGCAACGCCGGTTTTTTTTACCGTCCCTTCCGCCTCAAGGCGCCCGATCTCATAATATGTCAGGTCGGGCGCCTGGTCTTTGATTTCGGCTATCGGGAAATATCGCTTTCCTCGTTGTCCACCGGAGACTATCCCGGCATCGGGGAGGTGGTGCGGCGGCTGAACGCGGACTTCGCCCACCTGGGCACGTCCTTCTCCCTGCCGTCGCTGAAAATCGACACGCTGGCCCTGGAACTCTTCCGTGAGATCAACACCGTGCGCAAGAGCGGCTTAACGTTTGCCGTGGAGACCCCGTGCCGGGAGACCCAGAGAAAGGTGAATAAAGAGGTTTCCCTGGAGAAAACCGTGGACCTGTTGTCGGCGGCCCGGGACTTGGGCTGGCGCCAGGCTAAATTCTATTTCATGCTGGGACTGCCCGGTTTTGTGGACAAGGATGAAACGGACCTTATCATGGAGTGCCTGCTGGGGATGCAGCGCCGGACCAGGATGGCCCTCCATGTGAACGTGGGTACGTTCGTGCCCAAACCTCATACGCCGTTCCAGTGGTGCGCCCAGCTTGCCTCGGACGAGGCGCACCGGCGCATCGGCTCGCTGCGGGCGCGACTCCCCAAGCACAGCTTTAAAGTCAGCTTTCACCTGCCGTATCAATCCTTCCTGGAAGGAATGATCGCGCGCGGCGACCAACGGGCGGGAATATTGATCGAGGAGGCCTACCGGGCCGGGGCGCGTTTCTGCGCCTGGGAAGAGCACGTGGACGTCGAGCTCTGGAAAAAAGTTGTGGCGGCCGCCGGGTGGGACGTGGAAAAAGTGACATATCAGGCCCAAGGCTTTGAGGAACGGCTGCCCTGGGAAGGCATTGACATGGGCCTGAACCGCGCGGCGCTCCGGCGGGAGGCGGAACGGGCCGGGCGTGGGGAGTTGACCGCGCCCTGCGCTCCGGAGTGCGCCGCGCCCTGCGGCGTGTGCGGGCGGGATATCAAGGCCGGTGTGTTCCCCGTTCAACAGGTTAAGGTGCAAGGACAAACCGAAACCGCCCTGCGTGACAGGCTGGAGGAGAGCCTGGCCGTCATTTCCCGCCACGAAACGCATACCATACTTTTCGCCTTCAGCAAGACAGGAAGGGCGGCTTTTCTGTCCCATCTGAATGTCATGACCGTGTTTGAGCGGTCGCTTTTGAGGGCGGGATATTTCTGCCGGATGACGGAGGGGTTCAACCCCAAACCGGTCATGGAATTCGCCAATCCGCTGCCCTTGGGGTTTGAATCACGGTTTGAGGTGGCCTCAGTCGATCTTTATCATTTTGACCAGGCGGATGAGTTTATGTCACGGATTAATGCGAAACTCCCGGAAGGGCTCCAGGTGCTCAGGGTAAAAGAGTTGCCAGCCTGGCAACCGGGGGAGAAGAAACGGTCGCTGATGGCGCTGTGTCGCGGCGGGGATTATATGGTGCTGGTTAACGAAAATGTGAGCATGAATGATTTTTCAGACGATCCCGAGTTGGTATTCTCGCATTACAGCCGGTCATCCCGGCGTCTGGTAGTGCGTTATGCGGGTCTGGCCTCACAGGCGCATTCGATTAAAAAATACCTAACCAAGGTATTGGCTTCGGACAAGTTTATAGAGAAATGCCGGCCGAGCCGGATCATGACTTTGGCCATGAACCCTGACCGGAAAACATATGGGAATCTGTTTGATTTGGTGTAATGATTTGCCAATCGTCAAGGAGGGGGATATTAGGGGACACTAATACTATAGTATAAAAGTAGACAGAATATATATTATAGGAAGTAATATCCGGGATTAGCAGTCCCCAAAAGATTCCATCCGGCGAGGTTTTGTACAAGAACGGAATCTATAAGAAGGCAAAATGAAAATAAGTCCGGCCTTATCAGTGAAGTAACGCAGGCCGTCGGCCGAGGCGCCCGCACGGTTAAGAAGCATGGCGACCAATTCACCGCTGACCCCATAAGGAGAAACTGGGTTCAGAACTGCCCCCGGAGGTGTTGAGGCTTACTTATATTGAGAAAGGGACCTCCGAAGGCGAACATCTGTAAAAAAATGCGCAGTGGATCTATCGATGTTTTTCACCAAGGTCGGCAGGAAAAAATAACGCCCCTCCCCAGCCTGAAGCCTGACGTGCCAACGGCATTGGATGGAAAAAATCGGTTGACAAATACCGAAATATGCTGTTATTTATAGTGAGATGTACCACAAAGAAATTTCTGCCAATGGGAAACTCATTTGGAATAACTACAGCATTATCATTCTCATTGTATTGCTCCTGTTCCAACGAAACCCGGAAGAATAGGTTTTCAAGGCGGTAAGCCAAAGAAGCCGTTCTCTTCCGGGGGAACGGCCTTTTTTTTATGCGAATGATGATCGCGGCAAGGAGTATGTGTCATGATGCGAACCGGCGCACAATTATTGATTGAGGCCCTGAAACGTGAGGGCGTCAAGGTTATGTTCGGGTTTCCGGGCGGTGTCGTCATCCCGGTTTTTGACGAGCTGTATAATGAACCAGACATCCACGTGGTGTTAACCAGGCATGAACAGGCGGCCGTGCACGCGGCCGACGGCTACGCCCGCTCCACGGGCAAGATCGGCGTCTGTCTGGTCACGAGCGGGCCCGGGGCCACCAATACCGCCACCGGTCTGGCCACCGCCAATTTTGATTCCGTGCCGCTTATCTGCATCTCCGGCCAGGTGCCCCTCAACATGATCGGCAATGACGCCTTCCAGGAGGCGGACACCATCGGCATCACCCGCCCCATCACCAAGCACAACTACCTGGTCACCGACAGAAAAGAACTGGCCGACACCATCAAAAAGGCTTTTATCATCGCCGGCACCGGTCGTCCCGGACCCGTGGTCATCGACCTGCCCAAAGACATCATCGTGGGCAAGCACGACGACGAATATCCCGACTCAATAAAGCTCCGCGGCTACAACCCGGTACTCAAGGGCCACGCGGGCCAGATCAAGCGCGCGGCCGAAATGCTGGAAAAGGCCAAGAAGCCCCTCTTTTACATCGGGGGCGGCATTCAGAATGGAAAGGCCGTCGAGGTTTTTCGGAAAATCGTCAAGAAGACCGGCGTGCCGGTCATCAGCTCTCTCATGGGAATCGGCGGCCTGGAGGGGGACCATCCCCTCTTCTGCGGCATGCTCGGTATGCACGGCACCTACACCGCCAACATGGCGGTCACGGAGAGCGATCTGCTTTTCGGTGTGGGCACGCGCTTCGACGACCGCGCCACGGGCAAGCTGGACGCCTTCGCTCCGCACGCAAAAATAATCCACGTGGACATAGACCCCTCGGCCATCGCCCGCAACGTGCCGGTGGAAATCCCCATCGTGGGCGACGCGGCCAGCGTGCTGGAGGATCTTCTCCCCCTGGTCAAGCCGCCGGCCATCGCGGATTGGGTCAAGCAGATAACGGCCTGGAAGCAGGAGCACCCCATGGCGCCGGAAAAAAGCATGGGCAAGCTGCCGCCCGGGTTGGTGGTGCAAAAACTGGCGGAGGTCTTTCCCAACGCCATCGTGGCCACAGAGGTGGGCCAGAACCAGATGTGGGCCGCCCTCTTCTTCAACTTTAAAGAGCCCCGCACGCTGATCACGTCCGGCGGTTTGGGCACCATGGGCTACGGCTTGCCCGCGGCCATCGGCGCCAAGCTGGCCAACCCCGGCAAGACCGTGATCGACATCGCGGGCGACGGCTCCATTCAGATGAACATCCAGGAGCTGGCTACCGCCGTGCAGGAAGGGATCAGCGTGATTATCGCCATCCTCAACAACGGCTATCTAGGGATGGTGCGGCAGTGGCAGGAGCTCTTTTTCAAAAAGCGCTACGCCGCGACCTGCCTCAAGCGGCGGCCCGAATGCCCGCCCGAGTGTTCCAACCCGGGCGAGCGCTGTCTGGCCTACGTGCCCGATTTCGTCAAACTGGCCGAGGCATATGACGCGGTCGGTATCCGGGTGAGCGAGGAGAAAGACATTGAGCCCGCCTTGCGCCAGGCCGCGACCGTCAAGGACCGCCCGGTCATCCTCGATTTCCTGATCGACGAGGAGGCCAACGTCTGGCCCATGGTGCCCGCGGGCGGCGCCAACAAAGACATGCTCTTGGGAGGTCAGTCATGACGCACGTGATCAGTCTTTTGGTGGAAAACCATCAGGGCGTCCTGGTCCGCATTGCCGGGCTTTTTTCGGGGCGGGCCTACAACCTGGAAAGCCTGACCGTGGGCGTCACCAATGACCCCTCGGTCTCCCGCGTCACCCTGGTCTGCGCCGGGGACGACGCGGTCATCGAACAGATCAAGAAGCAGCTCAACAAACTCATCGACGTGATTAAGGTCATCGACCTGACCGGCCTCAAGTCGGTCAACCGCGAACTGGCCCTGATCAAGGTGCAGGCCCCGGCCGACCGGCGGGCCGAGATCATCCAGACCGCGGACGTGTTCCGCGCCCGGGTGATTGACGTGGGGATCGACGCGATCGTTCTGGAAGCGACCGGCTCCACGGAGAAGATCGACGATCTTCTTGCCATCCTGGGACCGGCCGCGGTCCAGGAGGTGGCGCGCTCGGGCCTGGTCTCCATCGAACGGGGCCGGAAAACCAAGAAGACGGCGAAAGGAGTGTCCTGATATGGATACCGTATCAATTTTCGACACCACCCTCCGCGACGGCGAACAGTCGCCGGGCGCCTCCATGAGTCTGGAGCAGAAATACGAACTGGCCGTACAGCTGGGCCGCCTGGGCGTGGACGTCATTGAGGCGGGCTTCCCCGTGTCATCGCCCCACCAATTCCAATCATGTGAGTACATCTCGCAGCACCTCAAGGGCGGGCCGACCATCGCCGTGCTGGCCCGGGCCGTGGAAAAGGACCTGGACGCGGCCGCCGCGGCGGTGAAAATGGCGGAGAAACCGCGTATTCATACCTTCATCGCCACCAGCCCCCTGCACATGAAACACAAGCTCAACAAGGACCCGGACACCGTGGTGGAGATGGCGGTGAAGGCCGTGACCCATGCGCGGAAAAAAATCGCGGAAGTGGAGTTCTCGCCCGAAGACGCCACCCGCAGCGAGATCAACTTTCTCTGCCGCATCATAGAGAAAGTGATCGACGCCGGGGCCACCATCATCAACATTCCCGATACCGTGGGCTACGCGGTGCCGGAGGAGTTCGGCCGCTTCATTAAGGCCATCAAGGAAGGCGTGCCCAATATCGATAAGGCCGTTATCTCGGTGCACTGCCACAATGACCTGGGACTGGCCGTGGCCAACACCCTGGCCGGGGTGCAGCACGGCGCCCGCCAGGTGGAAGTGACCCTGAACGGTATCGGGGAGCGGGCGGGCAACGCCAGCCTGGAGGAATTCGTCATGGCCCTCTACGTGCGCCGCGACCTGATTCCCCTGACCACCAACATAAAAACGCAGCAGCTTTTCAATTCGTGCAAGCTGCTCTCCAGCATCATCGGCTTTCCCATCCCCCGCAATAAACCGGTGGTGGGCGAAAACGCCTTCGCCCACGAGTCGGGCATCCACCAGGACGGCGTGCTCAAGAAGCGCGAGACGTATGAGATCATGACGCCCGAGTCCGTGGGCCGCGAGGTGAGCAAGATCGTATTAGGAAGGCACTCGGGCCTGCACGGATTCAAAACCCGGTTGATCGAACTGGGGTTCACATTGGCGGAAGCCGATCTGAAAACCGCCTACGAGCGCTTTCTGGAAGTGGCGGACCGCAAGAAGGAAGTGTTCGACGACGACCTCTTCGTCATGTTGAGTGAGCAGATGGAGAGCGGTGTCCAGGCCTACGTTCTGGATTATTTCAGCATTCAGTCGGGCAATAAAGCGGTGCCCACGGCCGCCGTCCGGCTGAAGATCGGCGGGGAACTGGTTGAAGAAGCGGCCACGGGCGACGGACCGGTGGACGCCATCTTCCGGGCCATCGACCGCGTCACCGGCGTCAAGACGGCGCTCAAGGAGTTCAACGTCCAGGCGGTGACGCCGGAGAAGACGGCCATGGGCGAAGTGGCCGTGTCCGTGGACATTGCGGGACGCATGTACAACGGCCGCGGCGCCTCCACCGACATCCTGGAGGCCAGCGCCAAGGCCTATATCAATGCGCTCAACCATTTCAAGAGCGTGAGTCAATTGAAACAGAAGATGTGAAGAAAGGAATTGCCGATCCATGGGAATGACCCTGACCGAAAAAATCCTGGCCCGTAAAGCGGGAGTGGAAACCCTCAAACCGAATGATTTCATCGAGATTGAACCCGACCTGGCCCTGGCCAACGATATCACCGCACCCATCGCCATAGATGAATTCGAAAAGGCCGGCGGGAAGAACGTCAGCCGGCCGGAACGGGTGTTTCTTGTTCCGGATCACTTTACCCCCAATAAAGATATTCTCTCCGCCGGGCACTACAAGAAGCTTAAAACCTTCGCCGCCCAACATACGGGCGTTCATTTCTTTGAACAGGGCGAGGTCGGCGTGGAACACGCCCTGCTCCCCGAGATGGGCGCCGTGCGTCCGGGCATGGTGGTCATCGGCGCGGACTCGCACACCTGCACCTACGGCGCCCTGGGCGCCTTTGCCACGGGCGTGGGCTCCACCGACGTGGCGGGGTTCCTGCTGACCGGCAAGGCCTGGTTCAAGGTGCCGACTACGGTCAAGGCCGTGTTTACGGGAACCATGGGCAAATGGCTGTCCGGCAAGGATCTCATCCTGTTACTGATCGGGAAGATCGGCGTGTCGGGCGCCCAGTACCAGGCCCTGGAGTTTTCCGGCCCGGCAATCAACGGACTCTCCGTGGAAGGACGCCTGACCATGGCCAATATGGCCATCGAGGCCGGCGGCAAGAACGGGGTGTTCACGGCCGATGACAAGGTGGTGGCCTTCCTCAAGGATCGTACCGAGGAAAAATACGAAATACTCGCGCCCGACCAGGATGCGGTTTACGAGCAGACCGTGGAGATCGACGTCACGGGCCTGAACCCGGTGGTGGCCTGTCCCCACCTGCCGGAAAACGTTAAACCGGCCCGGGACCTGTCCGGCACCCGCCTGGACCAGGTGGTGATCGGCTCCTGCACCAACGGCCGTATCGAG
>CAYQRT010000039.1:0-15155 GCA_964419695.1 uncultured Spirochaetaceae bacterium
CGACGCAAGAGTCTGACCTTTGATGCCGCGGTGCGGGGCAGGTATTTCCATGACGACGACGCGAACAACGATTAAGCGCCTGATATTTTTCCTCTTTTTCTGCGGCATCATTCCCTCGCTGACGGCCGACGTCTTTTCTTTTTCCGGCAACCGCGTCCGCAGCATCTTTGCCAAGGGCAAGGAGCGGACCCTGTTGACCGGGAACGCCCGGATCAGGTCCGACGCCAACAACATCAAGGCCGACGAGATCGAGTTGTACGGCGAGGATCTGATGTATGCCGAGTGCCGCGGGAACGTGCGCCTGGTGAATATCGAACGCGGCCTGGAACTCACCAGTGACCTGCTTTTTTACGACCGTGCCCAAAAGACGGCCCGGGTGCGCGGCAACGCCGTGATGGTGGACAGGAAGAACGAAGTGGTGGTCAAGGGCGGATATATTGAGAACCATGAGGAAGAAGACATCACCACCATTCAGATCGGGGTGCGAATCCTCAAGGAAAACATGTCCTGCCGCTCGGAGTTCGCCACCTACCTCCGCCAGATAGACACCCTGGAATTGACCGGCATGCCGGTTGTCTATTGGAAGGGCGACCGGTACCGGGCGCAGAAGATCATCATCGACCTGAAGAAGGATGAAGTTCGGTTGGAGGGCAGCGTGGAAGGGGAGATCACCACGGAGAAGGATGAAGATACCCCCAAGGAAGGGAAGAAACCCGATGCTGCGGTGACCCCCGGGGAGACGGAGAAACCGGACGCTTCTCCCCCGCCGGCCGACAGGGACCGGCCCGACGCACCTCCGCCGTCCCCGCCCAAGGATCAGCCATGAAAACCCAGCCGGTAACGCTCGAAGTCCGCGGTCTGGTCAAGAACTTCGGCCGCAAGCGCGTGGTCCGCAATGTCGATTTTTCAATGAAAATGGGGGAGGTGGTCGGCCTGCTCGGCCCCAACGGCGCGGGCAAGACCACCATCTTTTACATGATCGTCGGATTCATCAAGCCGACCGCGGGCGAGATCCTGCTTGATCAGCGGGAGATTTCCGCGGAACCCATGTTCCGCCGGGCCCGACAGGGCATTTCCTATCTGCCCCAGGAGGCCTCCATTTTCAGGAAAATGACCGTGGAGGGAAATATCTGGGCCGTGCTGGAGATGCGGGACGACCTGACCCGCGACCAGCGCAAGGCCAAACAGGAGGAACTGCTGGTCGAACTGGGCATCACCGGCATCCGCAAACAGATGGCCTACACCCTGTCCGGGGGCGAGCGGCGCCGGACGGAGATCGCCCGCGCTTTGGCGCGTGAGCCGAAATTTTTACTTCTGGACGAGCCGTTCGCGGGGATCGACCCCATCGCCGTGTCCGAGATCAAACGGATCATCGGGGAGTTGTCCAAAAAAGGCATCGGGGTTCTCATCACCGATCACAGCGTCCACTACACCCTGGATATCACCAAGCGCTCGTATATCATCAACCTGGGGGAGATCGTCACCAGCGGCACCAAAAAGGAACTTCTTAAAAGCGAGATCGCCCGCAGCATCTACCTGGGCGAAGATTTCAACATGGCGTAGCCGGCTTGGATTGAAAATGGTGGAAATAAGCACCGGGATTATAGACAATGAAGGGGAGAGGACATAGGGCGCATGCAGTCGCAGAGACCTGAATTCCGACAGGTACAAAAACTCAAACTCAGTCCTCAACTTTTTCAGGCCATCCGGATCATGGCGCTGCCGATCCAGGAACTGCGCACCACCATCCGCGAGGAGATTGAGCGCAACCCGGCGCTGGAAATCATAGAAGATCATGCGGTGGATTCGTACGATGAAGTCTCTTCCCAGACCGACGAGGAAAATTTCTTCGAAGAGACTTCCGATCCCGGATTTATCACCCGCGAAACGGGGGACAGCGACGCCAAACGAAAATTCATGGAAGGTGTGCTGACCCGGGCGGAAAATCTACACGACCATCTGCTCTGGCAGCTGCGGCTGCAGGTCATTCCGCCGGACTGGTACCGCATCGGGGAGTTGGTGATCCTCAACCTGGACGACAACGGCTTTCACCGGGAAGCGCCCGCCACCCTGGTTCCCGCTCCTGACCATGATGTATTGTGGAAGATTATCGCCATGATCCAGACCTTCGATCCGGTGGGCGTCTGCACCGCGGACCACGGCGAGGCCCTGTTGGTCCAGGCGCGGTTGGATCCCAAGGCGCCGCCCGCGGCCGTCCGGCTGTTGGAGGGCGACGGGGCGCTGGCCCTGCTGGAGAAGGGGAAAACGCGGGAGGTGGCCAAGGAGCTGGGTCTGGATGATGACGACCTGAAAGTGGTGCTGGACTATTTCAAGACCCTGGAGCCCCTGCCGGGACGGAACTTCACCGGCGAGGAGCCCAAGTACGTGATTCCCGATATCCGCGTGAAGATGACCGAGGGGGAATTCGTCATCGTCCTGAACGACGAGGAGATACCGGTCCTGGGCATCAATCCTTTTTTCTCCAAGATCAGGAACGACGAAGCGCACAAGAAGGAGAAGGGCTTGAAAACGTTCGTAACCCAGAATATCAATGACGCCAAGTGGTTCATCAAGAGTATCAGTCAGCGCAACGAGAAGCTGGTCAAGGTCTGCCGCGCCATTGTGGAGTTCCAGCGGGAATTTTTCCGAAAGGGTTCCCAGTATCTGATACCGCTCACCCTCAAGGACATCTCAAGTGAAATCGGCGTGCACGAGGCGACCGTCTCCCGGATTACCACGGGTAAATACATCCAGACCGAATGGGGCATTTTCGAACTTAAGTACTTTTTTACCAACTCCATTTCGGGGATCGGCTCAGGCGGGTCACGCTTCTCCAAGGAGGGAGTCAAGCAGATCATCAAGGAGATGATTCAGAAGGAGGAGCGCAATCTCTCCGACAGCGACATCGTGGAAATCTTAAGCAACCGGGGGATAAAAATCGCCCGACGCACCATATCCAAATACCGGGGCGAATTGGGAATCCTCTCCTCGTTCGACCGAAAAAAATGAAAGGAGCCACCCATGGAAATCGACATCAGGGGCGTGCATTATGACATCACCGAGGAAGACCGGGAATTAATTGACAAGAAATTGGAGAAGATCGGCTTTGCCGAGGACAGCCTGGTAAGCATCCACTTTGCCATACTCAAGGACAAGAGCCGGTTCGAATCCGAGGCCACTCTCCATTTCCGCTGGGGAAACTGGATCATCATCCATGTCACCGATTACCATCTCCACGACGGACTCGACAAGCTGTTTAAAAAAATGAAGATGAGCGTGACCAAGGAGAAGGAGCGGATCAAGGAGCGGTGAGGAAACGATTGAAATTGTTCCGTTTTTTCTGTACCTTGTGAACGATACGTGGTAACGGCGGCGCCGCCGGGCGCCCATGAGTACGGGGAAAGAGTTCGGAAACGATGGAAAAGTTTACGGTCCTTGATTTGCTGCAACTCGATCTGAAGGAACACGATGCCCTCAATTTGAGGTGTATTGCCGGGCGTCCGGGATTGACGCGGGAGATCACTGTTCCGGAACTGAACCGGCCGGGGCTGGCGTTGAGCGGTTTTTTCGACAACTTTGCCGAGCGGCGCGTACAGATTTTCGGCCGCGGCGAGCACTCCTATCTGGGCCGGCTGGAAAAAGACGGCCGGTTCGACACCATCCAGACGATCTTTTCCTACGCGCTTCCCTGCTGTGTCTTTACGCACAACCTCTCCCCGCAGAAACGTTTTCTCTCCTGTGCCGAGGAGAACGGGTGCTCCGTCCTCCAATCCGACCTGTCCTCGTCTGAGTTTTCCACGCGGGTCATCCGGGCCTTGAGCAATATTTTCGCTCCCAAGGAAAATCGGCACGGCGTGCTGGTGGAGGTGTTCGGCATCGGCGTGCTCATCCTGGGGGAGAGCGGCATCGGCAAGAGCGAAATAGCCCTGGAGCTTATTGAACGGGGCCACCGCCTGGTCGCCGATGACGCCGTGGAACTGCGCTGTGTGGGGGGGAACTTCCTCATGGGCAAGGGCGTCAACACCATCGCCAGTCACCACATGGAGATTCGCGGGTTGGGCATCATCAACGTGACGCACCTGTTCGGCGTGGGCGCCATCCGGGACAAAAAACAGATCCAGCTGGTGGTTCAGCTGGAGGAATGGGACAACAGCAAGGAATATGACCGAATCGGGATGGAGGACAATACCATCGAAATCCTCGGCGTCAATGTGCCCTGCCTCGAAGTCCCGGTTAAACCGGGCCGTAACGTTCCCATTATCATTGAAACGGGCGCCATGAACGAACGGCTTAAGAAATTGGGGTATCATTCGGCCAAGGAATTCAACCGCAGCATCATGAACTGGTTGGAAACCGAACGGGCGCGCTCCTTCTATACCGAAAACGAATAACGGCAAGGGAATCTGTGTACCATGAAAGAAGCCACCGTCACCGTCTTGAACCGCGCGGGTATACACGCCCGTCCCGCCGCGCTCCTGGTGCAGACCGCGGGCAAATTCGCCTCGTCGATTTTTTTTGAAAAAAACAGTGAACGGGTCAACGGCAAGTCGATCATGGGTGTCATCACCCTGGGCGCGGTATTCAATACCACCATCAAAATAATCGCAGACGGGAAAGATGAAGAAAAGGCCATCGCCGCCATTACAGAGTTGTTCAACAACAAATTTCAGGAGGAATAGGGCCGGCGTCCCGGCCGCGGTCGCCGTTCTTTTCCTTTTTTTCCCGCGGGCGGCTCCGGCGGAAGAGGCCTCTCTGGCGGTGGTGCGCCGGGCGGGGGAACACGCGGCCACGATCGTCTTCACCCTTGAATCCGGACCGGAGCGCCGGGAACCGATCGAAGCGGGATTGAAGTCGCGGATGGTCTTCACCCTCCAGGTACTGGAGCGGCGCGCGGGATTTTTTTCCTTCCTGGGGGACGTGACCCTCGGCGAGACCACGGTCGAATATACGGGATACAAGGATTTTCTGGAGGATCTCTATGTGCTGGAGGATGCCGCGGGCGCCAGGAAAATGTATGCCTCTTTCGAGGAGTTTTTCCGGGCCTTCACCCGCGCGGAAGGGATAGGGCTCGACCGGTTTCTGCCCCGCGGCCCCTCACCCGGACGCTATGTCCGGGTTCAGATCAGGTATTTTCCGGTGAAGCTGGTGACGCCGCTCACCCTCATTTATGTGCTTTCGCCCGGGGAGGTGATCGAATCCGGCTGGCGCGAGGCCGCGCTGGACAACTGACGGAACCGGTCGGGCGTCACAGGTGAACCAAGCCGCCCTACGCGGGGACGAAGAGAAAGGAAGGGCCCGTGCGCATTAAGTCAACCGCCAGTTCAACCTCCGTCATCCTTCTGGTGATGATTCTCTTCTACGTGGTGTTGATCGCGGTCATCATCATTTTTTCCCAGCAGATCATTCTCAACATTTCCACCGCCCAGCCCCTGGCCAGCACCCTGATCATCGCGGCCCTGATCGTCCTGCCCGCCGCCCTCCTGGTGATCATCATCGGAAACGTGGTGAAACTTTTCCGCGACCGCTTCAAGAAAACGCCGGGCGCGCGTTTCAAGTTGCGGCTCATTCTTTTTTTCGCCCTGATCGCCGTGCTGTCCGCCGTGCCCCAGACCACGCTTGCGGTCACGTTCCTCAACTCCCTGATCAACGCGCCCTTCATCTCACAGATCAACAACGTGTTTAAAAGCGCCTGGAACATTGCCCGCATCTACTACCGGGGCAAGGCCGACAACCTGAAGACGTTCGGCGGCAGCCCGATTCTGCCGCAGATGCTGCGTTCCCTTCCCTCGGACCCGCAGGGTGTCTGGAACACGATCGCCTCGGTCAATCCGGAGATCGAGTTTTTCCAGGCCTTCGACAGGGACAGCCGGGAGGTCTTCTACGCCTCCCGGCCGGGCGTGGCGCCCGAGGCGCGCATCCAGACGCTTTTTACGGACGATCAATCCTCCGGCTTACTGCCCAAAGTGGAACGGGGGCCGGTAACCATCTTTCGGTACGTGTACGTTAATCCTCGGCCGGGCCGGGTGTGGGATGTCCGCGATACCCTTGAGTTCCTCCTTTGTCATCACCCTGCCCGCGGGGTTCGAAGAGGACGCCCAGCGGTTGTTCGATTCCAAGGAGATATTCGAACAGCTCAACCGCTTCCGGGACATCCTGCAGGCGGGCATCATTCTTTTTTACTTTTTTTTCTCCTTCCCCATACTCTTGTTGTCGATTATCGTCAGCTTCCTCCTTTCCGAGGAAATCATCCGGCCCATCATCAACCTGGAAGAGGCGACGCGGCGCGTGGCCCAGGGCGACTTCTCCATCAGGATCCTGTCCCGATCCGGCGACGAACTGGCCAACCTGATCGACTCCTTCAACGGTATGGTGAGTGAACTGGATTCATCCAAGAAGAAGCTGTCCAAAACCGAGAAGATCGCGGCCTGGCAGGAGATCGCCCAGCGCCTGGCGCACGAGATCAAGAATCCGCTTACGCCCATCAAGCTGGCGGCGGAGCGGATCAGAAAGAAGTACGATGAACCGGGAAGAGGGGAGGGTGAGCTGCGTCAGGTGGTGGAAAATTCCGTCCAGGCCATCATCCTGGAGGTGAACAACCTGGACCGGATGCTCAAGGAATTCAATGATTTCGCCAAACACCCGGAACCCAAGAGGGAGCAGATTCCCCTCAAGGCCCTGGTGGAGGAGGTGACCGCCACCTACGCCCCCCTGGCCGGCAATGTCCGCATCAATACCGAGGCGGTCGATCCCGCGCTTGTCCTGTTCATTGATCCGCGTCAGTTCAAACAGGTGTTCGCCAACCTCATGATGAACGCCTATAAAGCAATGCCCGGCGGCGGTGATCTCACCATCCGCGCCGACCTTGTCAAAAAAGGTAAAACCGACTACTGTAGAATTCAAGTGCGTGATACCGGAAGCGGGATCGATGAAGCCATCCAGGGCCTGGTATTCAATCCCTATTTCACGACCAGGGAGGGGGGAACCGGCCTGGGGCTCTCGATCGTGGAGAGGATCGTGTTCGACCATAACGGCAATATATGGTTTGAAACCAAACAGGGATTGGGCACCACTTTTTTTATCGACCTGCCGGTGGAGAATGGGTAAATGCCGTCCATTTTGATCATTGACGACGAACAGGGAATCAGGTCCGTGCTCAAGGACGTACTGGAGGACGAAGGCTATTCGGTGCTCCTGGCCGAGGACGGTCTGCGCGGTCTCTCGCTTCTGGAAACCAACCAGGTGGATCTGGTGATCCTCGACGTCTGGCTGCCGAACATGGGCGGCATCGACGTGCTCAAGCGCATCAAAACCGACTTTTCCGACGTGGAGGTGATCATCATCTCCGGGCACGCCAACATCGATCTGGCCGTGAACGCCGTCAAGATCGGCGCCTTCGATTTCCTGGAAAAGCCGCTTTCCCTGGAGCGCACCATCACCGTGGTGCGCAATGCCCTGGCCCTGGAGGGGCTGCGCAAGGAGAACCGCACCCTGAAGCACTCGCTGTTCATCGAGGACAAGATGATCGGCGAGAGCGAGGCGATCCAGAAGATCAAAAACCTAATTGACCAGAGCGCCGGCTCCGATGCCCGGATCCTTATCCTGGGGGACAACGGGACGGGCAAGGAACTGGTGGCCCGGGCCGTGCACCTGCGCAGCAAGCGCGCCGCCGGCCCCTTCATTGAAGTCAATTGCGCGGCCATTCCGGACACCCTCATCGAAAGCGAACTCTTCGGTCACGAAAAGGGGGCCTTTACTTCGGCGGTGGCCCAGCGTAAGGGGCGCTTTGAACTGGCGGACAAGGGCACCATCTTCCTGGACGAGGTGGCGGATCTCTCTCTTTCCGCCCAAGCCAAGGTCCTCAGGGTGACCCAGGATCTCTCCTTCGAGCGGGTGGGGGGCGAGCAGAAGATCGAAGTTGACGTCAGGATCGTTGCCGCCACCAACAAGGATATTGAGAAGGAGATCAGGGCGGGCCGCTTCCGGGAGGATCTTTTTTTCCGGTTGAACGTCATTCCCATCCACGTCCCTCCCCTGCGCGAGCGCATAGGGGATTTGCCCCTGCTCATCGGTTATTTCATGGAAAAATACCGGCCACCCAAGGCTTCCTCGGTCAAGAAACTCTCGGATAAAGCGATGCGCGTGTTGGAAGCCTACGCCTGGCCCGGCAATATCCGGGAGCTCAAGAATTTCATGGAGCGCGTCAATATCATGACCGAGGAAGAGGTGATTACCGAAGCGGCCGTGGCCCAGTACCTGGGCGCCGTTTCCACGGAGCAGGGATCGGGCCGGCTCAAGGATTTTGAGAAGATGAACCTTTCCCAGGCCAAGGATGAGTTCGAAAAGGAATTCATCACCCAGAAGTTGAAGGAAAACAACAATAACATATCGCGGACGGCCCAGGCCCTGGGACTCTATCCCAGCAACCTGCACAGCAAGCTCAAAAAATACGGGATCAGCGTGGAGAAGGGATCATGAAGGGCCTGACCGGCAAACAGCAGGAAGTGCTTGATTTTATCAAGGATTTCATCGGCGACAATAAATACCCTCCCACCATCCGCGAAGTGGCGGACAGGTTCAGCATCTCGGTCAAGGGAAGCTACGACCACATCAAGGCCCTGGAAAAGAAGAAATATTTACGCTGCGGGGGAAACCGGTCGCGGGCCATCGAGGTGATCTTCGCCGACAATGATGAGAACGACAAAGTCTCCCGGCTGCCGGTCCTGGGTTCCGTGGCCGCCGGTAAACCGCTTTTTGCGGCCGAGAATTTCGACGGGACCGTGCGCGTGCCCGTTCAGTTCCTGGGTAAAGGACGGTACTTTGTGCTCAATGTCAAGGGCGACAGCATGCGCGACGCCGGGATCATGGACGGGGACATTGCCATTATCAACTACCGTAACCACGCCGAAAACGGCGAGATCGTGGTGGCCCTGTTGGACGAGGCCGTCACCCTGAAGCGGTTTTTCCGGCAGAAGAACCGCATCATGCTCAAGGCGGAAAATCCGGCGTACGCCCCCATCTTCACCCAGGACGCCAAGATCCTGGGCAGACTGGAATGCATCATCCGTCGCTATGACCGCTAAGCATGCTGCCTGGCTGCTGCTGGGCCCCGAGACGGGCGAAAAAGATGATTTCATCCGCGAGGTTATCCGCCGGACCGGCAAGGAAAACGGCGCCCCACCGGAACTTTACAAGTATTATATCCCGGAGACGCCCGTCCTGGAGATCGTCTCGCTCCTTAAAAATAAGCTTCTCTTTGCGGACTACAAGATCGTCACCGTTTTCGGCGTGGAGCACCTGTCCAAAAACGATGCCGGACTCTTGATCGAATACCTGGCGCGTCCGGCCGGGGACGCGCTGCTTATCCTCTGCTCCGATGATATTAAAATCTCACAGCCCAAACTGGAGGAGCGGATCGGCTCCGACCGGAAGAAAATATTCTGGGAGATGCTCGAGCACCAGAAGCGGGGCTGGATCAAGAATTTCTTCACCAAGCGTTCCATGAACATCGAGGATGAGGCTCTCGAATTCATCTGCGAAATGGTGGAGAACAACACGCGCGACCTGAAATCGATCTGCGGGCGGCTGCAGATATTTTTCGGTAAAGGCGCGGTCATCCGCCATGAAAACATCGTCAACTTCATCTACCACGGCAGGGAGGAAAACGTGTTCACCCTCTTTGCCGGTTTGGTCAAGCGGGATCTTCCCCTCTGTCTGGAAATTCTGGACAAGATGCTGCTCTCGCGGGAGGAGGACGCGGTCAGGATTCTCTCCGGACTTCTCTGGCAGTTGAGGAATCTCGGCCGGTTCCTGCGCTTGCTGCGGCAGGGAGATTCCCGGGAACAGGCTTTTCAGAAGATGACCGTCCGGGCCAAACGACAGCAGAAAATGTACTCGGACGCGAGGGAACAGTACACCGAACGGGAAGTGGAGAACGGTATCTGCGCCCTGGCGCGGTTCGACACGCTCTTCCGCCAGCACAACCAGAACGTTCACCGGCTTCTTTTGGAATTGTTTCTTTATTCGGTAATCAAACGCCGTCCCCTGGGCGCGCTCTCCGCCGGCTTTTAGACTGCGAGTTTTTATATGACAGCTGGCGCTAATGCCCCAGGCGCGACTCGAACGCACGACCACCGGTTTAGGAAACCGATGCTCTATCCAACTGAGCTACTGGGGCGTGGGGGCTATTGTAGCGGGAGAGCCTCACAATTGTCAATTGTAGGTCACGTAGTACTCGACCGGTTTATCTAAAAACAGGAGGGTGCCGAGGGGGACGGAGAATTGAACGGTGTTCGTGCCCTGTAATTTCCCATTGTGGCTTTGGATGGCGCCGGGCACGGTTACCCGGAAGGTAATCATCGAATTCCGGAACAACGCCGCGCCGCCGTCCAGGGCAAAGTCGAGATTGTCCTCATATTCCCGCCGCGATTCGTTCTCCCGGGGAAGGAACACCTCCAGTTCCGAGGATTTAAAATTAAAGAATGACGTGATCACCCTGTTCATGACCGTCTTGTCCAGGCGCAGGCGCAGGGTCTTCCGGGCGCCTGACGTGAACGAGAATGGGCTGCCTCCGGGCCAGAGTTCGCCCGGCCGGGCGAAGACCGCAACGTCGGGGAACGAAAGGGCCAACGAGAGGGTGCCGTCCGGAGTGGCCTTGAGGGCGGTCACCTTAACGCCCGGATACCGCGTGAGCTTCTTTTCGATTATGCCGAGATCGAAGAGGACCGCCTGGTCCCGTGATTCATACATGCCGGCGATCTCGCCCAGATCGAGGAGGTAGTCGGCGAACGGCTTGGCCAGGCGCAGCTGCAGGGCGAATTTGCCGGAACCGTCGGCGTTAAGCCGGAGCGAGGGTTCGGCGCCGCAGGCCGCCACCAACAACAGCGCCGGTAAGGAAAAGACGAGTCGCAGGGTTTTCATGTCGTGTGAAACTCCTTTCCGGGCCGCGCGGTGCGCCGTTATTTCCACTGAAAATAAAACAGCTTGCCCGTGGCCTTGTTACATTTTTCCACGAAGGTCCGGCAGATAAAATCCGCGTAGGCTTTCTGGTCCTGTGAACGGGACAGGAATGCGTTGACCCTGACGCCGCCGGTCTTGGCGGCGGCGACCAGACCGTTGAACGCCACCAGCAGGGACTCGCGGCAGAGGTCGTCCAGCACGGACGGGGACGGCTGTTTGGGGAGAAAGTGTCCGACCAGGCAGAGGGACCCCTCACGGTGCGCCGCGAAATGGGAAAGAAGATCGCGCGCCATGAGGATCGAACCCTTGATCCACTGGTCGAGAACGGCTTCAATATCCAGGTATTTCAAGTCGGTGAACGCCGCCGGTTCCACCAGGGGCTGAAAGAGAACACAGGCGGCATGGAGCGCTGAGAATTTCTGCAGGCCCCTGAGCAGTACGTTTTTACAGGAAAGCGGTGAAGAACGGTTCCAGGGGATGCTGACGGCATTTTTCTTTTTCAGGTCGTCTGAGAGGTGTGTGCGGGGCTTTCCCCCCGCGGCGTCGGAAGGCGCCGCCACCACGTTCCAGCTTTCCTTGAGCATCAGGTGCGCCAGGCCGAGTCCCAGCGGCGTTTGCGTATCGGTAACAAGCATTGTTTCCATAATGCCCGGATATAGTAACGACAAACCGCATGGCCGGTCAACCTGGATTCCGGCCGCGGATCAGGTCCGGCCCGCGTTCAGAACATACTTGGAAAAAGACGCGCGAGGAGTTATAGTAAGTGATTCAATGGAGGTGGACGACGCGCCGTGAAAATCGCCCTGCTGCAAACAAACAGTACCATCGCCGACTTTGAGGGTAACGCCGACCGCATGCTGCGGGCCCTGGAGGGCTGCGCCGGGCGCGGGATCGATCTGGCGGTCTTTCCCGAACTCTGCCTTTGCGGCTACCCGCCGCTCGACCTGCTGGACCAGGAGGGATTCACCGATCAATGCCTGAAGTATGTCAGGCACATCCAGCGCCGGGCGCCGTCCGGCATGGGTATCGTCATCGGCTACGTGGACAAGAACCGGACGGGCCGCGGCAAGGGACTGGTGAACGCGGCCTCGCTCGTCCATGAGGGGAAGATCCAATTTACCCAGACCAAGACCCTGCTGCCCACCTATGACGTCTTTGACGAGGCGCGGTATTTCGAGCCGGCCCCGGCCAGAAAGACGTTCGTATTCAGGGGAAAGCGGCTGGGCATTGCCGTGTGCGAGGACGTGTGGTGGGAACAGGAACGGGCGGCCAACCGGCAATACCCGGTTGATCCGGTCAAGGAACTGCTGGACCAGGGAGCGGAAATACTGCTGGTGCCCTCGGCCTCACCCTTTTATTCCGGCAAGCCCCGGATACGGCTGTCCCTTCTCACCGACATCAGCCGTACGTCGGGCGTGCCTGTTTGTTATGTCAACATGGTGGGTGGCAACGACAGCCTGATCTTTGACGGCCAGTCCATGTACGTATCGGCCCGCGGCCGACTGGAACGGGTGGCCCGCGCCTTTGCGGAAGATAGCGTGGTGGTTGACACCGAGGCCGAAGAACCGGCCGTGGAACTGCCCCTGGAAAAATACGAGGAGATCGAGGGGGCGCTCGTGCTCGGCCTGAGGGATTACCTGGCCAAATGCGGGTTCACACGCGTGCACCTCGGGCTGTCCGGGGGCATCGACTCCGCCCTGGTGGCCGTCTTGGGCGCGCGGGCCGCGGGCAGGGAAAACGTGACCGCTTTTTTCATGCCCTCCCGATTTTCCTCGGAAACCAGCCGGACGGACGCCAAGGACCTGGCCCGGCGCCTCGGTATCGAGCTGCGGGAGATTTCGATTGAAGCGGTTTTTCCCGGGTTTCTTGAGGCGCTGGCGCCCGTGTTCGCGGGCAAGGAACCGGACGTGACCGAGGAGAACATTCAGGCGCGGATCCGCGGCGTCATACTCATGGCTTTCGCCAATAAATTCAATTCCGTGCTCCTCAACACGGGCAATAAATCCGAACTGGCCACCGGCTACTGCACCCTGTACGGGGACATGTGCGGCAGCCTGGGCGTGATCGGCGACCTGCTTAAGACGGAGGTTTACGCGCTGGCCGGGGATATCAACCGGCGCGAACATTGCATCCCGGACTCCATCCTCACCAAGGCCCCCACCGCCGAGCTCAAGGAAAATCAGACCGACCAGGACACCCTGCCGCCCTATGAGCTTTTGGACCGGATTCTTCAGGATCTGATCATCGGTCACCTGAACGCGGACGAATTGTGCGGCAAGGGGTACGACCGGAAGACCGTGGAGCGGGTGATCACCCTGGTGGGACGGGCCGAGTACAAGCGGCGCCAGGCGCCGCCGGTGCTTAAAATATCCCCACGCGCTTTCGGCATGGGACGGCGCATGCCCATCGCCCGGAACATCTTTGAGATGTAAGCCGCATCACTCACCTTACCAGGATTGATCCGCCAGGCATTGACTCGCGTCATACCCGATGAGTATGTTTTCAATGGGCTCACGTGGTTTTTATCCGGTCGCGCGAAAAACATAGAGGGGGTTATTGATGAAAGTGTTTTTGCTAGTCTGCGGGATGCTGTTGGCGCTTATCGGCGGCGTCTGGTTTTTTCAGGGGCTTAACGTGCTCCTGGGAAGTTTTATGAGCGGCCAGCCGCTCTGGATGTGGATCGGGGCGGGGACGGCGATCGCCGGAGTGGTACTTTTCATTTTGGGCCTGCTGCGGAAGAAGCCCGGGGTACGCCGGGGGCCCGACGGGACATAACCGCGAGAGCTCTAGCGATCCTTCAAGCGGTCGAATTCCTGCAGGTTGTAGTTGTTGACGATGCAGGTGCGGCCTACATGGAGGAGGAGGTTGTTGAAATCTTCCTGTCGCCGGTCCGGAATTTTCTTTAGAAGTTTGCGGTTGTTCTCCTGCCCCAGCCAGTTGCGGAATCCCTGGCATTTTTCCAGCATGTCGGCCAGGGAGGCGAAGCTGGTGTCCACGAATTTTTCCAGGTCCTTGGACTGCTGGGGGGTGTGCGTTCTCCCGTAGGACTCCGTCTCCAGATCCTCCTTGAATTTAAACAGGTGTTTGTAGTAGAAGGAGGCGTCCGAGATCATGTCGTTGAGCGAGGCCCGCCGCCGTTCGATCTTCCCCTTGGAACCCACGTACGTGAACAGGATGTTGTTCTGTCCGATCTCCGGCCGGCGCGTGGTAAAGAGGCTCCGCAGGAAAAGACCGAGTCGCTTCAAGAGCGACAGACGCAGGAGGTTGCGCTCCGTCTCGCGCAGGAAATAGATGAGCGCCTCCAGATTTTCCGCCTGTGAACAGTAACGCAGGGCGATCTCCTTGAGCCGGAAATATCGGCTGGGGGATTTTTTAACGTCGGCCCCCTCGTACTTGGCCCTGATCTCCGCGGAGAGGACGGATTCCGGTTTTTCCAGGTCGGCGATAACCGCCAGGTTCTCCTCGGGATTGCTTTTCAGGCCCAACTCCCGGCACTTGCGCGCGATTAGATCGTCGTAGTGCGAAGGATTTTTTTTATAGTTGTTGAGAGTCCCCACGATGTACATGACATGGCCCGAGAGGGTCACCCGGTATTCGTCGTCCAGGATCAACTCCAGGCGGCTGAAAAAGGGATCGATGTTTTCTGAGATGCGCTTTTCAATGGATTGCTTGACCGAGAAGGCCAGGTCGCGCTGTTGTTTTTTAAGCGAAGCCACGTTGGAATTGGTGAACTGCTCCTCCAGGAAGGTGAGAAGAAACTGGTGGAGGCGCCGGACCGTCCTGATGTCCGGGACCGTGATGGCGTCCGGGTTGGCGAGCAGGGTGTTCTGCACGGCGAGCATATTGTTGATGAGCGTGACCAGGGTGGAGGAATTGAATTCCGGATCGCCCGAGATGTTCTGGGGGCGGACCTCCGGTACCTTGATCTGTGAGGCGCGCTTGTCCACGTCGTCCTTCCAGCCGGAGCGGGCGCTGAACGAATAGGGAATAAGATTGTCGCGGAGTGATTCCAGGGAAACGGCGATTTGGTGGTAATAGGTGTCGATGTATTCCGTGGCCTTGAAAAGCTTGGCCTTTTCATCGCCCAGGAAATCGAGTAACTCCTGCAACGCCATGCTTTCTGCCCCTCCCCCCATGTTCCGGGAGTATCATACTCCCAAATCAACGGTGACGGCAATATACCATTGGCTATACTCAGG
>CAYQRT010000040.1:0-4003 GCA_964419695.1 uncultured Spirochaetaceae bacterium
ATACTGAGAGCGCAGCAGCTCGGCGTAATGGCCGCTTTGCGCCAGGAGTTCCTCGTGCGTGCCCGCTTCCACGATCGTGTGATCGCGGATGACCAGGATGAGGTCCGCGTCGCGGATGGTGGAAAGGCGGTGGGCGATGATAAACGTGGTCCGGCCCCGGCGCAGGCGCTGCATGGCCCGGTGCACCAGCTGTTCGGTGGCCGTGTCGATGTAGGCGCTGGCTTCGTCCAGGATAAGAATGGCGGGATCGCGCAGCAGGGCCCGGGAGAAGGCCACCAGCTGGCGCTGGCCCAGTGACAGGTGGCTGCCGCGTTCGCCCAGGAGGGTGTCGTACCCCGCGGGCAGTGAGGCAAACATATTGTCAATGCCCATTTCACGGGCCACGGCCCGCACTTCTTCCCGGGTGGCGTCGGGCCGGCTGAAACGGATGTTGTCGTAGACGGTGCCGGAGAAAACGACCGCCTCCTGCATGACGATGGCCGTGCGGGCCCGGTAGTCGTGCAGGGCATAATGGCGCGCGTCATGTCCGTCCACCTGGATGCTCCCCCGGACCGGATCATAAAAGCGGCACAAGAGATTGACGATTGTGGTTTTGCCCGCGCCCGTGGGACCGATGATGGCCGCGGTCCGGCCGGCCGGAACCGTGAAGGATACGGCGGAGAGCACCGGCTCGCCGGGCACATAGCTGAAATCGACCCGGTCAAAGACCACGCGTCCCGCGGCGGCGGCGGGAACGCCCGCGTGGGTGCCGGCGTCCTTTTCCGGTTCCTGATCGATGATCTCGAAAATCCGCTCGCAGGAGGCCATGGCCCGGGACAACTGGTTCAACAGGTTGCTCAGCCGCTGCAGGGGCTGGAAGAAGCGGGTGATGTAGGTGAGGAAGGCGGCGATTACGCCCACGGTCACCAGGTTGAGGGAGAGGAGGAGGCCGCCGCCCAAAAGGACCAGGGCCACGCCCAGGGCCTGCACCGTGGTGACGCTCTGCCAGAAAAAGGCGTTCAGCGGGTAGAACTTCCGGGCCTCCTTGTAGTAGTCGCCATTGGCGTTTTTGAACCCCGCGTGGCTCTCCTCCTCCCGGGCGAAGGAGCGGATGACCTTGACCCCGGAGATCGATTCGTTGAGCACCCCGTTCAGGGCTCCCAGCCGGGCCTGGACCGCGCGGGCGGTGGTGACGAGCCGGCGGCGCAGTTTGAACACCACTAAAAGAAACAGGGGTACGGTCACCACGAGCACCAGCGAGAGCCGGGCGTCCAGGACGATCATCATGGACACGATGCCGCCCAGGAGCACGACGTCGGCGAAGAGCGTGTTGAGCCCGCCGCGGAGCAGTTCCTCCAGCACCTGGACGTCGCTGGTCAGGCGGGTCATGATGCGGCCGGTTTTGCGGTTGTCGAAGAAACGGAAGGGCAGCGATTGCAGGTGGTTGAAGAGGTCGCGCCGCAGGGCGAAGAGCACCCCGTAGCCGATGCGGGTGAGGAGCACGCCCTCGGTCCGGGAGGCGGCGAAGAGGAGGCAGATGATGCCGGCAAAGGCGGCCGCCACGGGCCACAGCCCGGCCACGTCATGCTGCGCGATGTGGTCGTCAATGCCGATTTTGAGGAGCAGCGGCAGGACCACGGCCGCGCCCGCTTCCACCAGGGTGATCAGCCACATAAGGATGACGCGGCCGCGGAAGGGCCGGAGGTAGGCGAGCAGCCGCCGGAACAGGCTCCAGTCGAAGGGTTTCTCGATGGCCTGGTCGGCGGCGGGGGAGGCGGGTTTGATCATTCGCAGACCTCCTCCTCGGATCCCCCCACCAGTTGGGCCTGGAAGGTCTCCCGGTACAGGGGATTGGAGGCCAGGAGCCGTGTGTGGGAGTCCATACCGGCGATCGTGCCCCGGTCCAGCACGATGATGCGGTCGGCCATGGCGAAGCTGGCCATGCGTTGGGCGATGATGATGGTCGTGCGGCCGGTCATCAGCTCCTTGAGCTGGGCCTGGATCTTCCGTTCGGTGACCGCGTCCAGGCTGGAGGTGCAGTCGTCCAGGATGAGAATTTTGGGGTTCTGCAGCAGGGTGCGGGCTACGGCCACGCGCTGTTTCTGCCCGCCGGACAGGCCGATGCCGTATTCGCCGATGACCGTATCGTACCCCTGGGGCAGCGATTCGATAAAGTCATGGATCTCGGCCAGGCGGGCCGCCTCCCGCACCTCTTCCAGGCCGGCTTCGGGCCGGGCGAAGGCGATGTTCTCGCGGATGGTGGCGGAAAAAAGAAACGTCTCCTGCAGCACGATGCCGATCCGCGAACGGAGGGTTTTCAGGTCCCACTCGGTGATGTCGCGGTCGTCGATGCTGATGGCGCCGGAAGAGGGGGCGTAGAAACGCGGAATGAGGGAGATGAGCGTGCTCTTGCCGGCGCCCGTCAGGCCGAAGAGGGCCACCTTCTCCCCCGGCTCAATGGTGAACGTCAGGTCGTTGAGCACGGTCGTCCGCTCGTCGTAGGTGAAGGAGACGTTGCGAAAGGAGAGCTTGCCCCGGAACGCGTCCGTGGCCGTACCCGTGTCGGAACGGGTCTGGTCGGGTGTGTCGAGGATCTGGCCGATGCGTTCCGCGGCGCCGCGGGCCAGGTTTACAATGGAGGTGTTGTAGGCCAGCATTCCCACCGGGAAGTTCATCATCGTCAGAAAGGAGACGAAGGCCAGGAGCACTCCCAGGCTCATGGCGCCCGTTATCACCTGGTATCCGCCGATCCCCAGGATGACCAGGGTGGCCAGACCATTGGTAAGCATGAGGAGCGGGTTCAAATAGGCCTGGAGCAGGGCCATGCCGGTCTCCCGTTGGTAGAGGTCCCGGTTCTCGCCGTCAAACCGCTTGATCTCCTCCGGCTCCATGGCAAAGGCCTTGACCACCCGGATGCCGGAGAGGTTCTCCTGCAGCCGGGATGACAATACACCCAGCTGTTGCTGGCGCCGGGCGACCGCGGCGCGCATCCGGGAGCTGAACCGGAGGAGAATGATAAAGAACACGGGAAAGATGGTATACACGGCCAGGGCCAGCCGCCAGTCACGGAAAAGCATGAAGCCGAAGATCGTGACGGTGATGAGGACGATGCGGAAACGGTGTTCGATGCCGAAGGCGATGAAACTGCGCAGGAACTGGATGTCGGTGGTCACCCGGGACATGAGATCGCCGGTGCGGGCCCGGTCGTAGAAGGTGAGTTCCAGGTGCATGAGTTTGCCGTAGAGGGCGTTGCGCAGGTCGCGGACCACGGCCTCGGCCGCGAACCAGTAACAGCGGATCATGAAGTGCGAAAACCAGCCGCGGACGATCCCGGCCGCGACGAGCCCCCCGCCGACCGCGACCAGCACGCCGATCATTCCCGGTTCCGCGATTCGGGGGTAGATCTCGTCGGTGACGTATCCGACCACCAGGGGCACCAGGTAACCGGCCACGTCCACCAGGAGCATGAACAGTACGGCCGTGGCCAGGAACCCCCGGTAGGGCCGGAAAAAAGCGCGGAATCTTTTAAGTACTGAGAACATCCAATCTCCAGGTGCCGGTTATTTTTTCTTTGTATACACCGAATACCGGGGGTTTTTCGGATCCATGGTCTGGCCGCCGCCGGGCTGGACTTCCAGCGTCCGTCCGTCCGGACTGATGCGATCAAGGGTTTCCCAGGACATACCCATCAGGGTGACCGTGGAAAGACCGTACCAATACCCCTTGGCGCCCTTCCAAACCTTTTTGTAGACCACTTTCCCCGTGTAGACATTGCCCGAACCGTCCGCGTTGTCACAGGCGGTGTAGAGGAAGACGTTTTTACCGCCGGCTTTATAGACCACGCGGCCGGACCGGCCCTGGCCGTTGTAATCCGGGTTGGTCCAGACTCCGGCGATGGCGTGAGCAGGAACGGGTTGGGCCGCGGCGTCGGCGGCGGCCAGGAGACAGATGAGAAGGCCGATTATTAGGCATCGAGATGCGTTCATACCATATACCTCTCTTTCTAGGGACGTGTCCCCAGCGA
>CAYQRT010000040.1:4103-9512 GCA_964419695.1 uncultured Spirochaetaceae bacterium
CATCGAGATGCGTTCATACCATATACCTCTCTTTCTAGGGACGTGTCCCCAGCGACCAGTGAAAACGAATTAAGGCGGCCGGGGCGGCGCCGCTTTCGAAGCATGAACAAAATCATTGCCATTATGAAATGAACGGCGTTATTGATCAAGCACGGCACCGCGGTAACACGCTTACGCCGCAGACTCATCACTCCTTTGACCTGGTGAGTATTATGCATTATCATCTCCGGGTGCGGGCATGCCGCTGGGCCATTCAACAGTACCCGACGGGGGGAGGCAATATCGCCTTCCCGGATCCCATTCAAAAACAAGCGATAAAAAAAAGGAGGATACTACAATGTCATCAATGCAAAAATCAGGCGTCAGCTGCATGGGGAGGATGGCCGGTACCGCTAAGGTTCCGGCCGTGAAGACCTCACGTCCGAGTGGGGGTTACTCCCGCACCAGCCCCTCCCGGCGGTAGTATTCGCCTGCCAGTGTGTACATGGCTTGTATAAACGCCTCAAAGGCCGCGCTGAATTTTTTCAGGTCGTTTTTGGTCATGTATCCCTGATGGGACTTGAGAAAGGCCATGGTCCGGTTGACCAACGGCATCTCAAACCGGTTGTTTTCATACTCGCCCCGGCGCTCGAAAATCTTGAGCACCGGAAAGCTGAACAGCTCGTCCACGTCCGCGTCGTTCACGTGGTTGTCGATTTTTTTCGTGAACAGATCCAGAAAGGAGATAAGGGCCGGCCGAAAGGCTTCCGCCGCCTTGTTATTGGTGACCGTCTTCTCCCGTTTTGCGATATACTGGAAGACGGCCCGGTAGTACTCCGAGATGTCCAGCCGCATGAAGCGGCTTTCTTCGGGGCACCAGAGCTTTTCCAGATAATCCCTGACATTGAATGTTTTTACCATTTTGTTACCTCCATTTTTATTATATATTTTCCGCCATTATAAATCGGGGGCTGGAAATGTGCAACCCGATATTGAGGTCGTCGCTGGCCCGTATACAACGCCCTCATTTCTTAAATTCATATTGACATCGTCCTCGATTTATTCCATACCTTTCTATCGGGCTGTTGAAAAGGGGAACCTTTTCAACAGCCTGTTCTCGGCGATTTTTTAAATGCGGAGTAGGAGTATTGGGCAAGAACAGGGAGATTAAAGCCTGGTCGCTTCAGGATACCATGGATCTTTACGGCGTGGACAACTGGGGCAAAAGTTATTTCAAGGTGCTGGATTCGGGTGAGGCGGCGGTCATTTTGGAAGGGCCGGCCGGGCCCAAAGAGGTGAGCCTTTACGAAATCGCCGAGGGCCTGCGGGAACGGGGCATCGGTATGCCTATCCTTCTGCGGTTCGAAGACATCCTCAAACGGCAGGTCGACTTTCTCAATCAGAGTTTCCGCAACAAAATGTCCGAGTACAACTACACGGGCAGCTACAAGGCGGTCTACCCCATCAAAGTCAATCAGCAGGAACAGGTCATTGAGGACATTACCGCCTACGGGGCCAAGTACGACCACGGCCTGGAGGCGGGCAGCAAGGCCGAGCTCATGATCGCCCTGGCCTACGTCAAATCCAAGGACGCGCTGATTATCTGCAACGGCTACAAAGACGAGGAATTCGTGGATCTGGCGCTGTACGGCCGCAAGATGGGACTCAACGTCTTCATTGTAGTGGAACGGCCGGGGGAACTGAAGACTATCATCAACCGGTCCCAGGTACTGGGCATCCGGCCGGTCATCGGCCTGCGCGTCAAGCTCTCCTCGGCCATGAGCGGCAAGTGGGCGGAGTCGGCCGGGGATTTCTCCGTCTTCGGGCTGACCGCCTCCCAGATTCTGGAAGCGGTGGAGTTGCTCAAGCGGGAGAACATGCTGGACTGCCTCCGCCTCCTCCATTACCACCTGGGCTCCCAGATCCCCGACATCAAAAACATCCGCGTGGCCGTGGCCGAGGCCTGCCGTTACTATACCGCCCTGGCTGAAGTGGGCGCGCCCATGGCGTATCTCGACATCGGCGGCGGCATGGCCGTGGACTACGACGGGTCCCGCACCAATTTCGCGCACAGCAAGAACTACTCCATCAGCGAGTACTGCTCGGACGTGGTGGACGTGATCATGAACTCCATGGCCGAGGCCGACCTGCCGCATCCCACCCTGATATCGGAAACGGGACGGGCGCTCGTGGCCTACTCCTCGGTGCTCATCTTCAACATCCTGGACGCCAACACCTTCAGTCCGCCCCCCGGGGAAATTGAGCTGGCCGCCGATGCCCCGGAAATGCTCAGCAACCTGCAGGAGGTCTACCAGGGACTCAATGTCAAGAACCTGCAGGAGGCCTACCATGACGCGCTCTTCTACCGCGACCAGTCGCGGTCCCTTTTTTTGAGCGGTGAAATCGGCCTGCGCGACCGGGGTCTGGCGGACCAGATTTTCTGGCAGGTACTGGTTAAGTTGTCGCAGCTCGTCTCCCAGCTCCGGTTCGTGCCGGAGGAACTGAAGGACCTGGACAAGGTGATGGTGAGCGTCTACTACGGCAACTTTTCCGTGTTCCAGTCCCTGCCCGACAGCTGGGCCATCGACCAGCTCTTTCCCATCATGCCCCTCCACCGCCTCAAGGAGCAGCCGACCGTGCCGGCCATCGTGGCGGACACCACCTGCGACTGCGACGGCAAGATCGACCAGTTCGTCGACCTGTACGACGTCAAGTCCTATCTGCCGCTCCATGAACTCAAGGAAAGCGAAGAATACTACATCGGCGTTTTTCTGGTGGGCGCCTACCAGGAGACCCTGGGCGACCTGCACAACCTGTTCGGAGACACCCACGTCATCTCCGTCCGTTTGGATGAAAGCGGCGACGTGGTCTACTCCAACGAACTCGACGGGGATTCCGTGAGCGACGTACTCTCCTACGTGGAATACACTCCCAAGGAACTGATTGAGGTGTTTAAGACCCACGTTGAGGAGGCCGTGCGCCGCAAGGAAATCACCCCGAACGAACGCCGTGACATCATGAAGGCCTACGAAGACGGTATGAACGGGTATACTTATTTCGAAATGTGACCTCCCCGCCACGGGTTTGACTCCATTCCGAAAAAACTGTAGGCTTACATAAGCACGCACGAAGCGGCGTCAGCCGCCGCCCGTGACGTCGTTCAGAATCCAGCCTTTTATTCCCCGCGCGATTGGTTTTGTGTGAGTGAGGCCGAATGGCGTACGCCTGAGGCGGTGTGTGTATTTTTTTTTTGGAGGGAGCATATGATCAAAGACGGAAGCCGCGTGAAGCTGGACTATACGTTGACAGTGGAGGGGAAGGTCGTCGACACGTCGGAAGGGAAGAAGCCTCTGGAGTATGTGCAGGGCCAGGGGCACATCATCCCCGGGTTGGAGAAACAGGTCAGGGAGATGACGGCGGGCGAGGAAAAACACATCCACATCGCCTGTGCCGAAGCGTACGGCGACGTGGACCCGAACGCCTTCAAGGAGATAGAAAAAGGCAAATTCCCAGAGAACCTGGAACTTTTTGTGGGGAAGGTCGTACCCGTTCAGGACGGCCAGGGCCGCCAGTTCACCACCACCGTCCACGAAGTCCGGGATGAAAACGTAGTACTCAATTTCAACCACCCGCTGGCGGGCAAGGACCTGCAGTTCGACGTGAAGCTGGTCAGCGTGGAATAGCGCGCCGGGCCGCGGGCAAAAGAAGCACGGGCCGCCGGTTTCCCCGCTACGACCTCAGGTGATCCACTCCGCCGGTGTCATCATTGCACAAGAGCAGGCTGAATCAGCCCATTGGGATCAACGCCCATCCGCTGGATCGAATTAGCCGTATCTCACCCCCCACATGGGGGGTGATTTTTTTTTCAAGAAACCTCGCTATACTGAACGGGAATTCCAGACCGGTTCCGTCAACCGAGCACACGCCCTGCGCGCGGCTTACTGCGTGCGGATCCAACTGTCGTGATAGGACACTCACCTTCCCCCCGGCAGGCACCGGGATCGACTGACCGGCTATGGAAAATACTCTTTTGTAGCTTATCGGCAATGGTGAGCAAGGAGGTTGTATGAAAACGGAAAAGCTCAGGTTAGCATCAGCTGTAAGCATCCTGGTCCTGGGAGCCGGCTGCTCCCTGGGGTCGCTCAAACCGGTGGGCGGAGCCGCGTCCGCCCGGGACGTGGGTAATCGAGGCTGGTGGTTCCAGACTACCTCAAATCCCATCCTGAAATACGAAGAACTGGAACACTACTCCTCGGATCCAGCCGTAGAGGTGGTCACTGATCCCAGCAACGGCAAGAAGACGCTCATTATGATCACGTCAACAGACCTGGAAATTAATTCCAGCAATTACCCCATGGACGGGGTTCATCTTTTCACCACTCAGGCTGAAAACGGCCTGATAGGGGCGGATTGGTATGAGCATGGGGACGTTAACGAAAATCGGCGCATGGATCCTATTTTCGAACTCATTGATTTCGGCGTCGATCTTAATAACAATGATAAACGCATGTTCGCCCCCGACATTCAATACGTTCAAGACAAGAATCAATTCTTTTTTGTTCCCTTTCGTGAAAAACTTAAAGTTGCCAAAATATACTTGGTGGATTTGGAGTATCGGCATCGCACACGCAGACGTGGGCGGCGGGGAATTATACGGCGATTTGAAGATTGAGCCAGGCAGGTTTGCGTGCGATACCGGGGACGGGATAAGCGACAGATTCGTCGGGGATCCGGGGGATCCGGGAGTATTTTACGATGAATGGACCAAGAAATATTACATGACGTACGTGGACAGCTCTAAAGTATACATGGATGCCCACCCTGAGAAAAGGGAAATCGGCAATATCAGCCTGCTCGAGATGAACAGCGACATGAAAAGCGGCGTCCGCAAGGGTAACATCAACTTCAAGTGGCCGTACGACAAGTTCGCGCCATTCAAGGATTTTTCGGAAGGTCCCGACATTTGTGTGTTGCGGACACCCAACGATCAATTATTTAATTACTACTTGATTTTTTCGGGAACGGACCCTGCATCGGGCAACAACAGCATGATCGGATACGCCATGGCCGATCCTTGGGATTTTAAAAGCGACCCGCTCACCTGCTGGACGTTCAAGGGATGGATCATGCAGAACATCAACAATAACAACAACCATGTCAACATGGTCAAGTTTAACGGCCGGTATTATCTCTTCTACCACCGGGGACCCTTCGGCACCGGCCGTTCCCGTGAAGTCTGCGTCAAGGAATTCGAACTCGACGAAAACAATGAAATTTTCGGCGTTCGGGCGCCCGACAATCCGGATGACCTGGCCGGTTACGCTTCGCTCGAAGGCACGGGCTCGAGCATCGGCCGGGGCTTTATCGAGGTGCAGGACGCCTCGTACTCAGATAACAACACGTCGACCATACACATAAAGTCCATCAGGA
>CAYQRT010000040.1:9522-15141 GCA_964419695.1 uncultured Spirochaetaceae bacterium
CTATTTCAAGCTTGTATACTACCTCACCATAGAAGACGGTGTGAACATGACCGCCGTTCCGGTGCACGTGCCCAACCTTCCGTACGGTTTCGCCGCGTTTTTGTCCCTCAGGCATTTGGGTTCCAAGATCTGGTCGGTCCAGGTTGATTTCTACCCCGGTAAATTCGTAAACAATACGTATCTGGACATGGACAAGGACCTCGTGTTTCAGATTACCGCTCAAAACGGCGGCAATAAAAAGAACAACGACTACTCGCATCCCCGCGGCGCCCATACCGATCTGACCACGACGATCGCAATGTTCGACATCAAAAGCGACCCGTCCAACCCGGCACAGTATCCGCCCGTCCTCGGCGATTCGCCGGACATCCCGCAAGGCACGACCAAATACTTGAGGAACCGGTGGTTCGAGCTGAACAACAACTACGCATACAATTATCTCAACCTGCCCGACACGAACTCGAACGAAACGATCAGAATCAACAGCCAGTATTTGCGCACCGGGTCGACCGCCCAGGAGTGGTACATAGAAGAAGTCCCGTCCATCACCATCAATGGGAAGACGCACTATTTTCCCAATCATGAGGCCATCCGCATTAAAAACCTGCGAACGGCCGGCTACGACAACGGCAAAGGGTATTATGTCACCTGCAATAACATCAATAGAAACAATAAGGATAACCCGCTGTACTATGTGCAGAACCAGAAGCTGCGCAATGATTGGTCGACTCAGGTGTGGATCAAAGAGTCGGCCGGGCTGCGCGGCGGCGTCAGGCTCAGGTGTTTCTGGGATCAAAGCACCGCCCTGGACGGAACGTCGGGACCCGATCAACCTAATTTGTATTTGACGCTGAACGCCCTGGGAGACAATACTTTCGTCTATTGCCAGACTCTGGGCAAAGACGGCAATGGCATTCCATGGGCCAGCCAGTATTGGTACATCGATTGAACTGAAACGCCAAAGGTTTGGGGAAGGCCGCCGGCTTTCCCTTTTTTTCGCCCGGTAACGCTTGCGTGCCGGTACCGCGCTGGAGAGGGCCTGAAGAGGTTGCTGCCTGGTCATAAATGACCAGGCGAACGTGATTTTCTCCCCATGATATTTCTTCCCCGCGTGATACTGTGTCAGTATCACTTTCAGGGAGGAATCGTTTATGTCAGACACGGTCACCAACCCCGCCCGGTCCGGATTCGGCGGGTTTCTCATCATCCCGCTCATCGCCTTCATCGCCACGCCCGTCAAATTCGGCTTCGTGGTATACACCGTCCTCGCCGCCCCCGGGGCCCTGCGTCATCCGCTCAACGCGGCCATCCTTATCCTGGACCTTGTCAGCGTCTTTCTCATGGTCGTCACTTTTTTCCTTTTCATCCGCAAGGTGAAGGCGGCGCCCGCGCTTTATATATTCCACCGGCTGTTGTGGATCATAGCGGTTGTATCGATTTTCGTGGCCGCGCTGGGCATGCCCCTGACACCCGAGTCCAACCTGCAACTGGTCGGGGACACGTTCGGCAGCATCATCGGCTGTATGATATTCGTCCCCTACCTGTTGTTTTCCAAAAGGGTGGCGGCCACGTTCGTCAAGGATTTTACACCGGGCAACGGCTGGGACGCGTTGGTCAGGCCCTTCGGACCGTTCCTGCAGGGAGTATCCAGTGGCCTGCGCAAGCTGAAACTATTCATCATTCCGCTGATCCTCGTGTACGCCGTGGTGACGGCCTTCATCGTCATTTTCATCAAGGCTTTCTTGGGGTGACGACTACGAAGATGCTACATCCATACAACCCTACAGGAGTTTGCCGGCCTTGCGGTTCAGTTTTTGCAGCCTGTGGGCCAGGAGGCGGGCCAGGAAGATGGAATAGTGGGGCTGGGTGCGCATGACCTGGAGGAACTCCTTTTTAGGCAGGGCCAGGAGCACGCTTTTCCCCGCGGCCTTGACCGTGGCCGTGCGCCGGCTGCCGGTGAGAAAAGACATCTCTCCCACGAACACGTCGCGGTGGGTGAGGGTGGAGAGCAGCTTGCCTTCGGCGTATACATGGAACCGTCCGGAGACGATATAGTACAGGGTATCCGATTCGTCGTTTTCGTTGAAGACCACCTGGTTGTCTTTGAACGTGAGCTTTTCCCGCTCCGCGAACACCCCGGGCACCGTATTGGCCACGCCCGCCGGGTGCGGAAAACTGAACGAAACCTGGTTGCCTTTCCTGTTGTAGTGCAGGTCCCGGGCGAAATACTCCGCCATGGTGATGCCGCGGCCGTGGAGGGCCAGCCCTGCCACGGCTTTGGTCCGGGTTGTTCGGGCAAGCCGTTTTTTCCAGTCGAACCCGCGGCCCTGATCGGTGATGGTGAACTCGGCCGTTTCCGGGGTGACATGGTAACGCAGCGACACCTTCTGGTAGCGGATTTCCGGATCCCGGTTTTTCTCGCGGATCAGGTCGAAGATGTTCTTGTGTTCGGCCAGCCAGGCGCTTTTCTCCTTGTAGGTGATGGCGCAGTTGCCGTGCTCGACCGCGTTGAAAAGCAGTTCATGCAGGACGATCATAAGGTGTTCCTTGCCCTCGTGATCCAGGCAATCGGCATTGTAGAGGTAATTCACCATCAGGTTGACGTAGGCGCCCAGGTCGAAGGGGTCGTTGTCGATGACGAACGTGCCGGAAATTTCGCGTAAAAACTGCTTTTGGAGGTGCCGCTGAAAAAGAATGGACCGGTTTTTATCCAGAATTTTAAGCAGGCGGGGAAAGTTGCGGTCGAACTCGGGCAGGGCGATGAGCGCCACCAGGTTGGTCCCCTTGAGGAGATTGGAGACGCGTTCCTCCTCCTCCGGCAGGCAGAGTCCGATGACGCCGCCGTAATGGAGCCAGGGGTCGGAGCGGATGTCATTCAGCACGGAGAACGCTTCCAGCCCGGATTCGGCAAAATTGTAGAGCGTCAGTTCGGGAAGTTCAAAATTGATGAATTCGATAAAAGGTTCGCGTTCGTCGGCGATGTGGAGATTGATAAGGCCTTTCTGGTGCTGGGCTTCCAGCTTCTCGGTGATCGCGGAATCGGAGTTCAGGGCGGCGACGACCAGCGGGCGTTTCATGGCATGAGATTATACACTGTTGCGGGCCGCATTGATACCCTTTTCGAAGACCAGGAGACCGTCCGCCCGGCTGGGAACCGCGGCCGTCCAGCGGGGGTGATTGTACGGCGTGAGGAAGGCCTCGGGGTGGGGCATGAGTCCTAACACGCGGCCGGAACGGTCGCAGACCCCGGCTATGTCCAGCAATGACCCGTTGGGATTTTCCGGATAGGCCGGGCGGCCGCCGTCGCGGGCCGCATAGTGCACGGCGATCAACCGTTCGTCCACGAGCGTTTTTTGGACGGCCTCGTTCTTGACCACGAAGCGGCCTTCGCCGTGGCGCACCGGGCATTCGATGGGAGGCAGGCCGGCAGTCCAGACGCAGCGGGTATCCGGGGCGCGCAGGCGCACCCAGCGGTCCTCGAACACGCCGGAATCGTTGTGGATGAGCGACACGTCCTGGGACCAGTCGCCGCTCAAGTTGGGCAGGATGCCCACTTTGACCAGGGTCTGGAAGCCGTTGCAGATGCCGATCACCAGGCCGCCGCGTTCCAGGAGCGCGTCCAGCCGGGAGCGCAGATGCCGTTTGAACAATGAGGCGAAGACCTGGCCCGATCCCAGATGGTCGCCGAAGGAGAACCCCCCGGGGAAGGCGATGATGGAAAAGCCGTCCATGCGCCCGGGGTTTTCAATCAGGTCCCGGATATGCAGGCGTTGCGGAGCGCCCCCGGTCAGCCGGAAGGCCTCGGCCAGTTCCAGGTCGGCATTAATGCCGAAGCCGGTGACCACGCACACCTTGACGCGTTTCATCTACAGCCTCCCCTGCCAGGACTCAAGCGCCGCTGCCGCGTCCAGGTTGAGTATGGTGTGCCCGGACCGTTCGACCCGGAAAGTTTGGGCCGCGGTGACCGAACCCACCCGGGAGAAGGGCAGGCCGTGCAGCAGGGAGCGGAAGCGCCTTTCATGGGGAGGAGAGACGCTCACCACGAAGCGGGAGGCCGATTCCGAGAAAAGGAGTTCCGCGGGGGCGTCGCTGGGCCGGCCCTTGAGGGGCAGATCGTCGCAGGAAATGTTGAAGCCGGTGCGTCCGGCCAGGGCCGATTCGGCCAGAGCGGTGAGCAGGCCGCCTTCGGAGCAATCGTGGCACGACCGTACCAGGCCCTTTATGATGGCCCGGTGGAGAGCGCGGTAGAGCGGCCTGGCCTTGTCCGGGGCGGCGTGGGGGCACGCTGTATAACAATTGCCCGTGGCCAGCTCCAGAATGGAGCCGCCGCATTCAGGGCCGGTTTGACCCAGCACGTAGATGGCGTCTCCCGGGGTCTTGAAATCCGTGGAGACGGCGCGGCGTACGTCCCGGATAACGCCCACCAGCGAGACGAGCAGGGTGGGCTTGATCGAAATCTTGCGGGCCGGTCGGCCGTCGCCCGCGGCCATGAAAGCGTCGTTTTTCATGGAATCCTTGCCCGAGATCAGGGGCAAGCCGTAGGCCAGGCAGGCGTCCATCAGTCCGCGGCCCGCGCGTACCAACTGGGCCAGTTTATGTTCCCCGTCCGGATTGGACGGTCCGGCCACGGGATCGGGCCAGCAGAAATTGTCCAGGGCGGCCGCGTACTCCGGGTCCCCGCCCAATGCGACATGCGCGCGGAAAGCCTCGTCCACCGCATTGACCGCCATATCGTAGGCGTCAAAATCAGAGAGGCGGGGACAGACGCCGTGGGTCACCGTGAAGCCGCGCCAGGACGTATAGATGGGTTTACAGACCGCCCCGTCGGAAGGCCCGTCCGCCAAAGGTCCTACAAAGGGTTTGATCACCGAGGCGCCGCGCACTTCGTGGTCGTACTGGCGAACGAGGCGTTCACGCGAACACACGTTGGGGTCGGCCAGCACCTTGAGAAGCAGCGTGTCCAGCGGTTCGTATTCCCGGACGGACGCCGTGCGCGCGGGCGGCAGCCATTCGGCCTTCAGTTTCATCCGGGGCAGGCCGTCGTGGAGGAAGCCCATATCCAGCAAGCCGACCGTTTTTTCATGATGGCGGATACGGATGAAGCCGGAGTCGGTGAACCGGCCCACCACCGTTGATTCCACGGCGCGCCGCCGTGACAGGGCCAGGAACTCGTCCAGCTTGTCCGGCTTGACCGCCACGCTCATCCGTTCCTGCGATTCCGAGACCAGGATCTCCCAGGGCGCCAGCCCCTGGTACTTGAGGGGGCAGCGGTCCAGGTCGATCTCCACCCCGCCCGAGCGCCGGGCCATCTCGCCCAGTGAGGATGACAACCCGCCGGCGCCGTTGTCGGTCAGGCCGCGGAAAAGTCTCAGCGAGCGGGCCTCTTCCAGGAAGTCCCACATCTTGCGCTGGGTGATGGGATCACCGATCTGCACCGCGGAGGTGGGAGAGCTTTCGTCCAGGGCCAGCGAGGAGAAGGTGGCGCCGTGGATGCCGTCCTTGCCGATGCGGCCGCCCACCATCACCGCCAGGTCGCCCGCGTCCACGTGCTTGATCCAGGACGGTTCCCCGCCGATGCGGGCGGGGAGGAGCCCGCCGGTGCCGCAGAACACGAGCGGC
>CAYQRT010000041.1:0-14811 GCA_964419695.1 uncultured Spirochaetaceae bacterium
TCACTTTGCAACCGCGGCTCGCCCGCCATCCGGGAGAGGAGACCACATCTGAAGCGGAAAAACCCGAGCCCCGTGAGGTCTCCTCGGTTCAGGCACCGCCAGTTTTAACAAACCGGGCGGACGACGCGGCTTTTATTGATAACTTCAATACCAAGACACTGGACTCCCACTGGCAGTGGGTGCGTGAAAATCCATCAAAATGGAGTCTCAAGCAACCGGTGGGCTCTCTGACCATTAAAAGTGAACGGGGAGATTTATGGAAAACGGACAATTCCGCCAGAAATATTCTTCTCACAGCTCCGAAAAAAACTGATTTCCTCGTAGAGACGAAATTAACCTTCAATCCCAAGGCAGCGTACAAACAGGCGGGCCTGATCGTCTATACCGATGACGATAATTATATAAAGGTTGACGCTGTATACAATTCAGGACTGAACCTGGAAATGGTATGGGAACGCTCCCGCCGTGCCGATCTCCAAATAACTCCGCTTCATGAACACAGGACGATTTTTTACTTTCGACTAGAAAAGAAGGGTGATACGTACACCGGCTGGTTCAGTCCGGACGGCAAGGAATACATGCTGATCCATAAAATCATTCTGCCGATCGGGAACAACCCCCGGGTGGGTCTCTACGCCATAAACGGGGGTGTTGAAGCCACCAGTATTCCCGCGCGGTTTGATTATTTCAGGCTTTGGTATGCGCATTAACGCAGTGAATATTCGCGGGTAACCTTCAGATACCCCGTACAATTATGGCCTGACTCGCGAAAGAATGTTGACCCATCAGGGATCCACACTGATCCATAGGGTATCAACCCTTTGGCCCCGCAGGCGCGCGGCTTTGCGCTCCCTCCGTTAATCAGCGCGGAAGACCCAGCCTGTTTGACGCATCGGGCTGCCAATAGGCAAAGTTCGGGACGTCCTTCAAATTTTCCAATTCATCCCGTATTGCTTCCTCGGAAAGTTTTTCGTATTCCCACCTTATTCTGCCGCCGCCTGAAATCGAGTCAATTTCCATGACATAGACGAACTTGATCGGAAAGATGGTGCATTCGCCCGGTTTCATGGTAAAGGGTATGGATAACGCCTGCGGTTCGGGTTTTTTCCCGCCCCCACGCACATACCACTGCGAGCTGCTGGTATAGGGGAGAAACGTGATCGTCATCGTCTTGTGTTCACCGGGAGTCAACCCCCTGACCGCGGTATAGGGCACCCAGGGCTTGAGCACGACGGGATCGTCAAGCGTATCGATTTTAAGATTGATGATGGACACCGTATCCGTACCCGGGGCCTTGCGTTGCGCGAGCCGGAAGATTAACAGCGTGTCGTTTTCATTCTGGGGACGCGGTATGTCGGGTGATGTGGCGCACGCCGTCAACAAAACACAGATACTGAGAAACATGAATGGACGCAAACGTTCTATACTTCTCGAATTTCGTCTACTCCCGATTGAAGACACCATAATACCCTCCTGATCTGGCAGGAACCGCGAAAAACCCCTTTTTTGAAAAGGCGGTTTTTTCGAAGTTCCCCAAAAATTCTCGTCCACGGATTTCCGTTATTCTCAGCCGGAATTCAGCGGCGCATATCCGTTTTGGAATTAAATCCAATGTTCGCATTCCTTATCGTATATATCGGCTTTGACGGAAAAATCATGCGCACAATCTTTTCTATCATTCTTCCCTTTTTGTCCTCCCGGCCCGTTGAGCCAGCCGAGCGGTGGAGTGTTTTGTTTTCTGAACCGCTATAATCCGCGATCACCGTACCAAGTAGTAAGTAAAGCGATCAGTAACCGCCTTTTCAGGGGTGGTGTAATTCTTCTTGACAACAGACAGACTTGTCTGTATATTATGTATGTAGATCACAATGCTCTTTAGCACAAATATTACAAGTGCCCGGGAGGAACCGATGATAAAGCCAATTATTAAAAACAACATTTGTCTCAATTTTAATCCCTCAGGCTGCGAGAGAGAGGTGCAGCGCCAAATTGACTATGTTTTGAATCAGAAAAGGATCAAGGGCCCCCACACCGCCCTGATCATCGGCAGTTCCATGGGGTACGGTCTGGCCGCCCGCATCGTGGCGTCATTTTCCCTGGGGATGGACACGGTCGGCGTGGCGTATGAAAGGCCGAGCGGGCTCCGGCGCCAAGGGAGCATCGGCTGGCACAATACCGCTTACCTCGAGAAACAGGCCCGGGCCCGGAACCTGAAGGCCGCCACCGTCTTCGGGGACGCCTATTCCCGGGAGACCAAGGCGGAGACGGCGCGTCTTTTGAAAAAAGAATACGGCCGCGTGGACCTCATCGTCTACAGCCTGGCCTCCGGCGCGCGCAAAGACCCCGTCACGGGCGTCATCCACCGCGGCGTCATCAAGCCCATCGGGCGCGCCCTGCCCGTCAAGACCGTCAACCTGCAAACCCGTGAGATCGTCGACGCCGGCCTGGAGCCGGCCACCGAGGAAGAGATCACCCATACCGTCAAGGTCATGGGCGGCGAAGACTGGCGGCTCTGGATAGAAGCGCTCCTGGCGGAGGACCTGCTAGCCCCGGGCGCGGTCACGGTCGCCTTCTCCTACATCGGGCCGGCCCTCACCTCCCCCATTTACCGGGACGGGACCCTGGGCCGCGCCAAACTCCACCTGGAATCCACGGCCCGCGAGCTTGACCGCCTCCTGGAAGCCACCGGCGGCCGGGCGTTCGTATCCGTCAACAAGGCACTGGTCACGCGCTCCAGTTCGGTCATCCCTTTGGTACCCCTGTATATTTCCATTCTCTACAAGGTGATGAAGGAGAAGGGAATCCACGAAGGCTGCATCGAGCAGATGTTCCGCCTTTTCCGCGACAGGCTGTACGCGGATTCGGCGCGGGTGGACCGGGAGGGGCGCATCCGGCTGGACGATAATGAATTGCGCGAGGACGTGCAGGCCGGCGTGAAACGGTTATGGCAGCGGCTGGGGAGCGGGGATATAAACGAGATCGCGGATCTGGACGGCTTTGTCCAGGAATTCCTGGCCATCCACGGGTTCACCGCCGCGCCGTCCTCCAGCCTCGGTCTGGCGGTGTAGGCGCGCCGGCGTCAGCGAAGGAGCCGCCGCAGGGCGGGGAAGAGATTGTCCAGGTACCCGTTGTCTTCGGTCAGGCGCCACATGATGAGGGCTCCTTCGTTGATCTGCATGATTTCCCGGAAGAGGGCCGACTCGTCGGCGTGGCCGGGTATTTCACCGCTTTCTTTGGATTTTTTAAAGAGCGGCCGCAGGAGCGTCACCCAGCCTCCGGTGATTTCCTTGAACTTTTCCCGTATTTTCTGATTCTCATCCTCGATCTGAAACCCGATGTTGGCGATGGGACAGCCGTTGAACGCGGGGTTGATCCGGGCGATACGCTTGATGAAATGCGCCCAGCGCTCGAAAAACCGCGACAGTGAAGAACACCGCTCGACGATCCGGACCACCACCCGGGAGATGGCCGCGTTGTAGTAATCAAGGCAGGCGATGATCAGGTCGTCCTTGGAGGGGAAGTACTGGTAGAAGCTCGCCTTGGCCACGGCCGCCTCTTCGATGATCTGGTTGACGCCGGTGTGCTTGATGCCCTGCCGGTAGAACAGCCGGGTGGCGGCGTCAAGGATGCGTCTGCGTACGCCCGTGCCTTTCAAGAAAACTCCTTCCCGGCCGCGCTTGGCGATGGAAAACCATGTGCCGTGGAATATACCATACCATCCGCGCGCCGTTTCTGGCAAGGCGGCGCGCGCCTCCCTCACCACCGGCGCACGACACAGCCGCGCTTGGCCGGCATTGATTTTTTTTGCATCCCCGCTCCCACGTGTATATACTATACAGTATCGCATTGCGTCCCGGTCAATCAGCGTCCGCCAAGTGGAACCCGGCCTGAGATTCAAGGATGCGAGCCTTGGTACGCGATTACTCGCGATTGCCGCCACCGTCCCGCTGCTGGTGGCGGGTGCGGGCGTTTGGTCCGTGGCGGCTTTGTACCGCGTGGTTCCGGGCGGCGTGGATTCCGACGTCATCACCGTGCTCGGACTGACCGGGGCCCGCCGGTAAAAAGGGCATCATTATCAGGTCGAATGATACGGATCGGGATGATCATCTGGATGAGGAGTTTACCGCATATAAATAAAGGAGGTGCATTATGAAGCAGAACATGGGGATCGTGGACCGGATCATCCGGCTGGTGATCGCCGCCGCCATCGCGGTGTTGATTGTTCTCAATGTTTTTTCAGTGCCGCTGGCCGTGGTACTGGGGATCGTGGCGGCCGTTTTCGTCGGCACAAGCCTATTTGGCTTGTGCCCCCTCTATCTGCCGTTCGGTATTTCTACGAAAAAGAAGGAGTGACCGGGCAGACCGTGACGCCGCATTTACCGAAATAGACGCGCTTCACAATAATTATAACACCCGACCTAGGCGGACGGCGAAATTTTTAGTTGCCATTGCGGCATCCTTACTATAAAATGAAAGGGAGGCCGGACGCGCCGGCGTCCGGCTTATCCGCTCCGGCGGAAAGCACGCACATTCCTGTCCGGCGCAATGCCGGAAACAGAAAGAAGGCCTGGTCACACCCTATGCCGCTGGAAGTGGACGTTGAAAAGATCAAACGCTCTATCCAATCCTCCGTCCCTCTGACCATAAAGCTCTATTCCATCCCGCACGACATCGAACTCTACCTGGAAAGGATGCTCGAGTCCTTCCTGGTGGAGCTGGGACAGGAAAAACTTAAAGACCGGTTGGCCTACTGCATGCGCGAAATCGCCTTCAACGCCCAGAAAGCCAACACCAAGCGCGTTTATTTCAAGGAGAAGGGGCTCGACATCACCCGCCGGGAGGACTACGACACCGGCATGGCCCACTTCAAGGATGAAACCCTGGAGAATATCCATTATTACCTTCAGAAACAGAAGGAGCACGGATACTACATCAAGATCGTACTGCAAAAGCGGGGCAATGACTTCGACATCGTAGTCAAGAACAATGTGGAGATCACCAAAACCGAGCAGATCCGCGTCTTCGACCGCATCGCCCGCGCGCGCGCCTTCAACAACGTGGAGGACGCGCCCGCCACCCTCATTGACAACTCGGAGGGCGCCGGGTTGGGCATCATCATTATCATCCTCATGCTCAAGAAAATAGGATTGTCCGAGGACTGTTTCGACATCGACTTCAAGGACGGTGAAACGGTGGCCACCCTCTCCATCCCCTTCTCCGAGGTGCAGCTGGAAAAGCTGGACATGCTCATCCGGGAGATCGGCAACGAAATCGACGCCCTGCCCCAGTTCCCGGAGAACATCGTCCACCTGCAGAAGCTGATCTCCGATCCGGAGGTGGAGATCGGGGACATCGCCCGGCAGATCAGCATCGATCCCTCCCTGACCGCCGACCTCCTCAAACTGGTCAACTCAGCCCAGTTCATGCTCCCCAAGAAGGTGGATAACATTGTGGAGGCCGTCAAGCTGGTGGGGCTCAAGAACCTCAAGAACCTGCTCTATTCCTACGGCACCCAGAAAATCTTCTTCAAGCGTTTTTCCGACATCCGCTGGCTCTGGGACCATTCCTACCGGGTGGCCTTCTACTCCTACATGCTGGCCAAGAATTTCAAGCGCAAGAAGGATCTCCTGGACGACGCCTACACCGGCGGCATCCTCCACGATCTGGGGCAGATCATTTTCACCTCCCTTCACCCAAAAATGCTCGACAAGATCCAGAGCTTCTGTAAAATCAAAGGCATACCCTCCGGCATGTTCGAGCGCCTCTCGTCCGGCATGAATCACGCCGAGGTGGGGGCCCAGATCGCGGAGAAATGGAATTTCCCCCGGCAGCTTATTTCCGCCATCCGCTACCACCACGAGCCGACCGCCTGCGAGGAGGACATGCGGGACCTGGTGTATACCGTCTACCTGGCCAACGCCATCTGCAACATGGAAGACGAAAAGATCGTTTACGACCAACTCGATTCCGACGTACTCAAGGATTTCGGCATCGCCGACGAGAACCATTTCACCATGATCCGCCAGCGGCTGCACGCCGCCTTCGAACAAAATCTGTCCAAATACTAGACCACACTCCGCACCCTATCCCGGACACCCTTCGACAGGCTCAGGGTGACGGAATCGCTTGACGGTCCCTCTTAAGTTGTAACCGGGGGGTTGACTTTTCCCATGTTATATAGTATTTTCTCTATATATCATTTTCCTTAAGGAGGAAAGTCCATGAGCGTTAACATTTACACCACCCCCAGCTGCGGATTCTGCAGTATGGCTAAACAGTACCTGAGCGGCAAGAATGTTTCCTACACCGAATATGACGTTTCCCGCGACGTGCGGAAGGCCGAAGAGATGGTGCGTAAAAGCGGGCAGATGGGCGTACCCGTGCTGGAAGTCAATGGGAAGATTATTGTCGGATTCAACCGCCCGGCCATCGACCTGGCCCTGGCCGGTTGACGGGTCGGAAGGAGCCGCCGCAGCAGACCGTATGGTGGTCGCCGACCACCCCCATACCCCTACAAGCCTCCCCTGCCGCCAGGCCGGGAGAGGCTTTTTCTATAAACCCCGCCGCTTATCCAGGATGATATTAACAGTTTCCAGGAAACCGGCGGCCGATTCGCCTTCGGCCAGGAAATGAGGCGGATCATGCAGTTCGGGCAGGAAACGTTGGATGTTGGCCACGGCCGCGGTCACGGGCAAAGCGGCGAAGAGGGGTTCGTCATTGGGCGAATCGCCGATGTAAAGGCAATCCTCCGGAAAAACCCTCTCGTCTTCCCCGGCCAGGTCGTCCAGCAGCCTCAGAAGGCAGGTTCTTTTATCATACTCCCCCCACCACATATTCAAGTGAATACTGGAAATTTTATACTGCGGGCCCGGACGTCGGGCGCCTAAAAAGGCGCAGAGCGCTTGCAGCTGCTCGGGAGTTGGCGGCGTACGGTCCTCGCAGAGGTCGAAGGCGTGGTCGGTCAGGCGGAAGGATTGATCGGCGGCCGTGGTGACCCAGGGGAAGCGCCGGGTGATCCGCCGCGCCAGCGCACCGAGCGTCCGGAGACTTTGACGGCGCTCCCGCTCCGCCTGCAGGAAGACGCGACGCATGAGCCGCCGCTTCCGGTCAAGGGAAAAATAAAAGGCGCCGTTCTCTCCCACCACCGCGCGCACGGGCCACATGCGCGCCATATGGTCGCACCAGCCGGCCGGCCGGCCGGTCACCGGCACCACCGCCACCCCCGCACGTTCCAGCCGGTACATGGCCTCCAAGGATGCTACCGGCAGGCGGCCGCCGTCGGTGAGGGTGTCGTCAATGTCAGTGAAAAAAATCCTGAGTCTCTGACAGAAGGCGGGATCGATGAACCGGATCGGCCGCGGGGTGCGGTCCTCCGGACCCGTTCCCCCGGGCGGGGGAGTCATATCGGTTCCCGGCCCTGGGCCCGCAGAATCTCAGTCCGTTTCTTTTCCGCTTCCACGTGCATCCGTCCCAGCTCGTCCATGATATGGTCAATCAGGTGCTGCTTGTGGTCCTTGACGTGCCTGGCCTCCTGCTCCACCGCGGCCCGGTACTCCTTGCAGTGGTACACGGGACTGACCGTGTAAGTGACCAGGTCCTCGGTGGCCAGGTCTTCCTCCATCTTGCCGTTGGGATTAAGGCGGAGGGTATTGCCGTTGACGGCCACCAGGGCCATGTAATGGAAGGTCTTGATGTACGGATAGACCTCCTTGAGGCCCCGCCCGGTCCTGGGATCCCAGGGGCGGAACCGCTGGCCGGTGGGAAAGACCAGAATGATATGCCCCTTGGTCTTGAGCCGCATGATCTGCCAGAGCGCTGCCATGTTGATGGAGACGCGGTGATCTTTGGCGGCTTTGAGTTCCTCCAGGTCCGAGATCCCATTCAGGGCGCTTGAGGGGCAGATGACGATGCGGGTGAAGGCCTCGGTAAAGGCGCGCACCAGGTCGTTCTCCTCGTTCAGCTTGAGTCCGGCTATGGCGATCATGGCGTCCACGATTTTCCGGCCGTCCGGACCCCGCCGTTCCAGCAATTCGTGAAAATTGGGCAGATCGAAATTGCTGTAGTGCTCCACCAACAGCAGGCAGGTCTTCCCGTCCATGGCGCGCCGGTATAATTCCAACAGGTTCTCGAACCCCTCCACCGCGCTGCCGGTGAGCAAGAGCTCATTGACCACCCGTTTGATGATCGGTTTGTTGGTGCTTCTTCCGGGCTGGTACACGTTCTTGGGGGTGATGACCGCCTCTTGCGAGGAATTGCGGATGAGTTCGGCGACCGTATCCTTGTACGCTGTAATAAACGGCTTCATGAGAACGCTCTGGGCGTACTGTACGTCATTTCAGATGGGCAGTCAATGGTGGCTTGTCCGACCACTTGGCTCATCACGTGGGCTTTGACTGAATGTGAGAGTAGATCAGAGGAAGCACAATAAGTTGATGTATACCATGTGGTCGGGTCAGTTGGCGCTGACCGTGAATCCGGAAAGCTGCGACTTCATGTCCGTGAGCACCTTCTGGCTGTGCACGACCGAACTCTGCAGGAGGCCGATGGCCTTTTCGATCTCCTCGCCGCCGGAGCGTTGTTCCTGCTGGGCGGTGAGGATTTCCAGCGCCACCTCGTCGATCTTTTTGACCGCGGAAAGAATGCGTGCGCTGCTCTCGGATTCGTCGTTGACGCCGTCCTTGATCTGGCTGGACAGCGAGACCAGATGCGACATGGACTTGAGGATCTCCTGGGCGCCGATGCGCTGTTCACTCATGGCGTTGGCGATCTCGACGATGATCTTCACCGTGTTGTCGATATCGTTCATGATTTCGCCGAAGGCTTTGCCCGTTTCCTCGGAAAGTTTGGCGCCGTGCGCGATCTTCTCCAGGGTCTCGGCCACGTTCTTCTTGATCGACTTGGCTTCGCGGCCGGAGTCCGAGGCCAGTTTGCGGATTTCCTCGGCTACCACGGCGAATCCCTTGCCCGCGTCGCCGGCGTGGGCCGCCTCAATGGCCGCGTTCATGGAGAGCAGGTTGGTGGTGGCGGCGATGCGCGTGATGCCGCCGATGGCCTCCGCGATCTTCTTGGACGTGGTCTGGATCTCTCCCATGGCGCCCAGCATGGTCTTGATGCGATCCTCGCCCTGGCGGGCGATGTTCTCCAGCTGGCGGCCGATCTCCTCGGCCTTCTCCGCGCTCTTGGACACGGAGTTGATCGAGCCCACCATCTCTTCGATGCTGGCCGAGCTTTGCGCCACGGCGCTCGACTGGCTTTCAATGTAATTCTTGATGCTGTCCGTGGCCTGGGTCATACGGCCCACCTCGGCCAACGTCTCGCTGATGAATGATTTCTGCTTTTCCAGGGACGCGGTGATGGCGAGAATGGAGGCCACCATCTGGCGGGAGGAAGCGCCCGTCTGGGAGATGGCGGACACCATGTCCTGCGTGGAGACGTCGGCCGAGGTGACCAGTCCCTTCAGTTCCTTGAGGGTATCGTCGATCAGGGGCACCAGATCGCCCAACGCTTTGCTCATGACTCCCAGACCGCCCTTGTCCGTGATCCGCGGGCGCACGGTAAAATTCCTGGCGGAAACGGCGCTCATGACTTCCTCGATCCCCTTGAGCGGCGCGCGGCCGCGCCGGTATTGGATGAACGCGAACGCCGCGAGAACGGCGGCCAGACAGATGAACACCACCAAGCCCGCCTTCAGGCCGGAGAGGACGCCGGCCTCGTCCACCAGCGTGAAGAGGCTGACGGCCAGAAAGACCGCGGCCACGAGCAGAAGCCCGGCGACGATGAGAAGAAAGATGAACCCCGCCTGGATGGGTTTATTTTTGTCACCGCTCATACGTCACCTCGTGTGGACATGGAATATGCTTCCCTATAACTCTATGCAATCCCGCGCCGTTTGTCAAAAAAAATATTCGCTCTTCCCCGCCTTCCCCGCGCGATTACGGGAGCTTGTAACGGGCGGGCTTTTCAGCCTACAATCTGGCCAGACACGCAGGAACAAAAGGAGCTTCTATGAGCGCGCTTCCCCAATGGGATCTGGCCGGTATTTACGCGTCATTCGATTCGGATGCCTTCCGCGGGGACCGGGATGAACTTTCCGCCGGGGCGGAAAACATCGTCCGCCTGCTGGCTGAGCCGCCCCGCCTGCCCGCCGAAGAGCCGGCCTGGCTGGAACGCTTCATCAGCCTCTACAACGGCTTCGCCGATCTCTTTGAAACCATGTACGCCTACGCGTATATGACATATTCCACCAACACCGGGGACTACCAGGCCATCGGTGAAATGAACCGCCTGGAGGGGATCCGGGTGCCGGTGCAGCGCGCGGTGGTGGAATTTCGCAACGTGCTCTCGGGCTTTACGACGAGCATCGCCGAATGCATGCAGACGCTCCCCTCCCTCAAAGCGTATTCATTTTTCATCGAGGAGCAGCTGTTTCTTCGTGCCCGTCAGATGTCTCCGGCCGAAGAGGAGCTGGCATTGGAGCTGACCCGCATGGGCGGCGATCCCTGGGGCCGGCTCCAGGAGGCGGTCAGCTCCACCATGAAGGCGGTGTGGGACGCGAAGAAAGGGGAAACCAAGACCGTCATCGAACTGCGCTCATTGGCGTTCGATCCCAGCCGCGCCGTGCGCCGCCAGGCTTACGAGCTCGAACTCAAGCTGTGGGAATCGATGAAAGTGCCATTGGCCTTTTCCTTAAACGGCGTTAAAGGGTTTTCCGTGGTGCTCGACAGAAAACGCAAGTACCAAAACCCCCTCGACCACTCCCTCACCCATTCCCGTCTCTCCCCCGCGGCCCTGGAGGCGCTCCTCGACGTCATGCGCCGGTCCCTGCCCGATTTCCACCGCTACCTCAAGGCCAAGGCCGACCTGCTCGGCATCCCGCGGCTGGCTTTTTTCGACCTCTTCGCCCCCCTCTCCGCGACCGGCGGCCAATGGACGTTCGAACAGGCACGGGCGTTCATCGCCAAGCAGTTCGGCGCCTTTTCTCCGGAGCTGGAACGCTTTGCCGACCGCGCCTTCGACTCGGGCTGGATCGACGCCCGGAGCCGGCCGGGTAAAGTGGGCGGCGCCTACTGCATCTCCCTGCCGCGGCGGGGGGAATCCCGTGTCCTGTGCAATTATACGCCTTCCTTCAGCCAGCTCACCACCATCGCCCATGAACTCGGGCACGCCTACCACCACCATATCCTGGCCCGGGACTCCGCCATCCACCGCGACTACCCCATGACCCTGGCCGAGACCGCCAGCATTTTCTCAGAAAACCTGATTTACGAAGGCGCCATCCTTACCTTCCCGCGGGCGCAAAAAGTGGAGGCTTTGGAGCACTTCCTCCAGGACGCGACCCAGATCATCGTGGATATTCTTTGCCGTTTCATCTTCGAATCACGTCTCTTTGAATCACGGCCGGACGGGGAAGTCGCGGCGGACGAACTCTCCGCCTATATGATTCAGGCCCAACGCGAAACCTACGGGGACGCGCTGGACGAGAATTTCCTTCATCCCTATATGTGGGCGGTCAAGGGCCACTATTACCGGCCGGACCTTTCCTTCTATAATTACCCCTACGCCTTCGGCCTCCTCTTCGGCCTGGGCCTCTTCTCACTCTATCGACAACAGGGCAATTCCTTCGCCGACACCTATAAGGCCGTTCTGGGTAAAAGCGGCGTCATGAGCTGCGTGGACCTGACTCGTGAGCTCGGGTTCGACATTGAACAGCCGGCCTTCTGGGAAGGCGGCATCAATCTCATCCGCGCCCGCATCGACGAATTTTGCGCCCTGGCGAAAACCATGGGCCGCAAGACCCGACCCCCCGTGCGAACGCGTAAACCGGCGGCTACCCGGACAAAAAAGAAGCCTGGAAAAAAATAAGGCGGACCCGAAACGGAGTGGGCTGCTATTCCGCATTGGTGTTCTGGTGGTTGATAATGACGTTAAACGAAGACGGATCCAGGAACACATTGAAAGGCAGCACACCGCCTTTCAATCGGGGTGCGGGACGATCCTCCCAGAATCCCGCATCTTCCAGAACCTGGTAGAGCAACTCGGTACAGTACATCTTTTCCCGATCGTCGAAATCAAATACATTGTCGAACGGCACCCGCCGTTCGAGATACCGAACGGCATTCGCCGCCGCCTCGTGCTCCCGCCCCCGGTTCGCGGGACTCCAGCGGGGACGAACGACGATAATCGAATCCGGTTGGGATGTGGCGGTAAACGCGTCGAGTGCATCGGCCCGCACGCCGTCGATTCCGGAAAGGCCCGGGCTGATGGTATGCACCACCCGCGGCGAGTCGTTCCGGTAGACGATCATGCCGCAGTGGCTCAACGGCACATCCTCATTGAGGGCCAGAAGAATGAGGTCGCCGGTGTACCCCGAGCCCTGGATAAGAATGATGTCACCGTCACGCAGAAGATCCCGTTCCAGCGGCGGCAGCGTGTCCGTCACGTTTACCTGCCCCAGATTGAGCAGCGCGGGAAACGTCCACAGGACAGAGAGGGCTATGATGACCGCCGGAAACGGTGCGGCCAGAAAAAGAGGCCGGAGATTCATGGTCGGCGTCCAGGAGGACTGCGGAGGGCGTATTGAATTTTTTCCGCGCCCTCCGGTAGAACGGCCGCTACATTTCCTTTTGGAAATTCACCTTCCACTGACCGTTTTCCTTGAGCAGCTCCAGCGGCTGGTTCTTTTTATCCCCCATGGAATAGACCACGGTGGCCTTGTCGCCCTGTTCATCCACGGAAACGATGACGGGAGGCCCCGCCTTGCCCTCTTCTTCCATCTCCTTCTTCTTTTCTTCATCAGCCATGGCCATAAATCCCTGTATCATGGACAGCATCTTCTGTCCGTCTTTGGTGGCTAATTCCTTGGCGCCGTCGAAATCCATCCTGCCCAACCGTTCCAGGAACGCCTTGGCGACGCTTTCCGGATCGTTGGCGGGAGCGGAACTCCCGCACGCGGCCAAGAGGAAAATAATGGAGAAGATCGCCACGCACTTGACGCTGTGTTTCATAATGACTCCTTTGTTCGAGTGGATGTTTCAGAGTCTAATGCACCCCCGTCAGAATGCAAGCGATATTTTCCGGCCGCCTCCATGGCTGCGGGTAGGATTCCTTCCCCACTCCCTTACGCAACCGTAAAATCGATAGGCAGCGGCCACCGGTTACCGCGTTTTATAAAAAGGGCATGTTGTGCAACATGCCCTTGAGATAATGTCGTATGATATCCCGGTGCTCGGGTGGTTCCCTGGCGCCTAGGCTTCAGGCTTTTCTTTTTCCCCGCACTCATCCGCCATTTCCTTGAGCCGGGCGCGCAGCTTACGCTTCCGCCCGCGCTCCGAGGAGTGCCTCCCACCGCCCAGGCGGCCGAAGAGAATGCAGGAGAGGATGAGAACGCCCCAGGCTTCCCAATAACTCAAAACCGGCAGTCCGAAAATCTTGGGCATGAGCCAATTCCAAAGCGACATAACGATGAAGCCGAAAAGAAACAAGAGCCCCGCGCCGACGATGATGCCGGCGACTATGGCGCCCGCCTTTTGTCCGACGTTCCAGTCCTCCCAATCCTTTTTAAAAACACTCTTTCTCCCGTTTGCCATATCGAACCTCCGTTCGTTCCTTAGTCGTTTATCCAGCCGCGCAGGGCGACCGCCAGTTTTTTTACCGCCAACTTTTTCCTGGTGGTGAGCGTATTGAGTGATTCTCCCGTCTTCTCGGACAGTTCCTGGAAGGTCATGCCGCTGAAGACCTGCGCCTCAATCACGTCCCGCTGTTCTGCGGGCAGGACGGCGATCGCTTCACTCAAGGCATTGGATAAAGCGTCACGCACCACTTCATCAGCCGGATCCAACCCGGTGGAAGAGATGATCTCCGTGATCACCTCCTCCGCCACCTGTGTCTCCCCGGCCGCGGTCTTCATCTTCCGCCTGCGCCACATGTCGGTGATCCGATTGCGCACCACGGCAAAGAGCCAGGCGGGAATATTCTCCACCCTTCCCAGGACGTCCAGGTTGGAGAGGGCTCTGGTGAACGCCTCGTGCACCACGTCCTCGGCGTCCAGGAGGTTCCGGGTGGCCCGTCGGGCGCGCGCCAGCAGGTCCCCGCGGCTCCGCCGGTATTCCTTCTCTATCCGCTGTCTCAGATCAGCCTGATCACTCATTACTCTTGATTATAATGACGAACGAGGTTTCGTTTTGGTCTTTTATCGGTGTTTTAATGAGTACGGAACGATCGCCGGGAAGGCAAAACGGCAGGGCTGAAGATGTTGGACGCCGTTCTACTCCGATGAATGGAGGAGGCTACGGCAATCCCTTTGCCCTCAACGTCAAGGGAGACAACACGGTGGCAGCTGAGGTGAAACAGACCGTGGTCAAGGCCTTCTCCGAATGCGGCTACACGGTCGCGGAGGCGGGAGCGCCGACGCTGGATCGGTGGAACAAAGGCGGAAAGGCCGCAGCCCAAGCGACGGATTGTTTTATCGGATCCTTCCTGGACACGTTATTCCGCCGCGCACCGCGCCCGGATGAAATCCAACGATAAGGGCAACAACCGCGCCTGGTCCGCCGGGGAAAGGGAAAAAAACGGAAGAATCACGCCGCGGCAGCGGGACGTACCACAGCGGCACGCCAGGCTCCACCCCGTCTCGACCAGGGAGGTGGAATAATCCCAGGAGATTTCCTCCCCGGCGTCGATGGCGCGCAGGCTGTACAGTTCCGCCTTGCCGGTGACAAAGCCGACATTCGGCTCACATGAATGGTTGATGTTGTCATCCAGGCTGCCGCCGTCGGACCAGAGCCACAGGTCCTCGCCGATCTGCATCGCGTG
>CAYQRT010000042.1:0-14800 GCA_964419695.1 uncultured Spirochaetaceae bacterium
TTGATCATGCTCCTCATACCCTCGTGCGCCGGAAGGCCCCCCGCGGTGCCACGCGCCGTGGGGGGCGTCCTCGATCTGTCCGCCTGGGACTTTGAACGGGGCGGGACGCTCGAATTGTCCGGTGAATGGCGGTTTCTTCCCGGCGCGGGCGTTCCGGCATGCCGCGACTCCGGGTACGACGACTCAGCGTGGGCCGTCATCCCGGTCCCCGGTTTTTGGGACCGGGAGATGGGCGGACCTGAAGGACACGGCTGGCTCCGGTTGCACGTTAAAAACGTCCGCGGCGCCTCCGGCGGACTGGCTATCTTCATCCAGCGGATGCAGACCGCCGGACGCCTGTTCGTCAACGGACGGGAAATCATGCACGATGGTCATCCCGGAACCGACCGTGAATCCACAGTGGCCTTGTCCGTGCCGCACGTGGCGAATGTGGTCATTCCCGCCGAAGGCGAGACGGTCATCGCCTGGGAACTCGCCAATTTTCACAACTGGCACGGGGGCCCGCGGTTCCCCCCCGTACTGGGCCGCGCGGAGCCACTCGCCGTCTCCCTGTGGGCGCAGGACCTTTGGGAGATGCTTGCCACCGGCTTTATTCTCATGATGGGCGTCTACAGCCTTATTCTCTGGTTCCTGCGGCGCGAGGAGAAGGCCAGCCTCTTTCTCGCCTTTCTCTGCCTGGCCATCGCGTTCCGCGTTTTTTCCACGGGCGCCTTTCTCCAGCGCCTGCTCCCCGGCTTTGACCTGTACGACCTGCACATGCGTCTGGAAACGACCGCCACCCTGTGCGCCACCGTGCTGTTCGTCAATTTTCTGCGCGCCCTCTTTCCCGGTGAGATTTCCCGCCTGGCCGTACGGCTGTGCAATGCGGCGACGGTCGTGGCCTGTGCGCCCCTGCTCGCCCTGCCGTGCTGGGTCACCACCCGCTTCACTCCCTTCTACAACATTCTCTTCATACCGTACGCGGCCTGGATCCTCTTCACGGTCATCCGCGCCGTGCTCCGCCGGAGAAGCGGGGCCGTGGTGGTCCTGGCCGGCACGGCCGTGGTGGTCCTGACCCTCTTGAACGACACACTCTTCATCATTGATCCACATTTTCGCAGCGTCCGCCTCTTCTGGCTGGGCCTGATCGCGGTGATCGTCAGCTACTCCAGCATCCTCTCCTTCCGGTTCGCCCGGGCCTGCCGGACGGCCGCCTCCCTTTCCGACGATCTGCGGGCCGAGGTGAAGCGGCAGACCCTCACCATCTCCCGGCAGAACAGCGAGCTGCAGACGCTCATGCGCGAACGAACCGATATGTTCGTCAACTTCAATCACGATCTCAAGACCCCGTTGACCCTGATGTCCAATTATCTCGACAAACACATCGCCGAGCACGGGAATGGAGACGGATACAGCCTTTCGCTCGTCCGCCACAACCTGGAAAAACTGAAACGGGACGTAGGCAACTCGCTCGATCTGGAGAAAATGCTGCACGCCCAACCGCTCTACGACCATGACCAGGCCGTATCCCTGGCCGAGGCGGTGGAGGATAAAATCGATTTTTTCCGTCTCACCGCGGAGGCCAAGGGCGTACGGCTCGAGGGGGGCGGGGAACCCGGCATAGCGGCCCGCATCGATCCCTGCGCCCTGGACCGCATTCTCGACAATCTCCTGGAAAATGCGATCAGGCACACCGGGACGGGCGGGCGCGTTATCGTTACGTACCGGCGGAGCGACGCCGGCGGCCGCGTCGAGTTGAGCGTGGCGGATACGGGGATCGGCATCAGCCCATCGCACCTGAAAGAGATTTTCAGACCTTACCGGCAGATCCGCCGCGCCCTGGCCGCGGGAGCGGGTCTGGGCATGGGGCTGCCCATTGTCAAGCTGATCTGCCAGGGGGCGAGGGCCGCCATTGAGGCGGAGAGCGAGGCCGGGCGCGGGAGCCGGTTCACCCTGCGCCTGGTCGCCGCTCCGGCCGATGCTTCAGCGGTACGCGCGGCGTCCCTGGCCCGCCGCGCGCCCCTCGTTCCCCTGGACGTCCGGCGGAGGCCGGAGTCTTATCTTCCCGGACGGGACACGCTGCTGGTGATCGAGGATAACGAGGCCATGCTCGCCTCGTTCCAGGACATTCTCGAAGGGGAGTTCAACGTGGCCTGCGCCGCTTCGGGCCGGGAAGCGGTCCGGAAGCTCGCCGTCATGCCCGCGCCTGAAATCATTCTCTCCGACATCATGATGGACGAGATGGACGGCTACCAGGTCCTTGATTTCCTGGCGGAATCCGAAAAATTCAGCGCCGTCCCCCTCATGTTCGTGACGGCCCGTTCGCTACCGGAGGAACGCCTGACCGGCCTGGATCGCGGGGCGGTCGACGTGGTGCACAAGCCGTTCGATCCCGAGGAACTCAAGGCCCGGATCAGGGCCCTCATCCGCACCCGGAAAACCGGCCGGGAGGCGGTCATCCGGGAGGCGCGGGTCAGGTTGGGCGAGCTTCTGGACGACCGCACCGCGGAACTCGAACGGGTCCGGCTGCGTGAGGAACAATACCGCCGCTTCCGCCTCACCCACCGCGAGAGGGAAATCATTCCCCTCCTCCTTCAGGGATTGGAGTACAAGGAAATTTCAACGCATCTCACCCTCTCCCTCAACACCGTCAAGCCCTATATCAGGGACATCTACCGCAAATGCGGCATCAAGAACAGAACTGAACTCATCGGCCTCTTCCGGACCAATTGACGAGTTTTCCCACCCTTGCCGCGACCCCCGATTCCCGTTAAGGTGGATCTTGTGAAACCGACCCCTATCATCGGCGCTGTTCTCATGAGTACGACGCTGTTCACATGCGCGCCCGCGGGCCAGCAACGCTTCGCGGAAACCCGCTACGTCATGAACGCCCCCTTCTCCATCATTATTTACGCGGAAACGACTCCGCCCTGGGATGAGATTTTCCAGCGGGCCAATGAGTCCTCGGTACTCTACGACCACCGTGTTCCGCAGAGCCCCCTGGCCGAACTCAACCGCACCGGGCAGGCGCACGTTCCCGAACCGGTCTTGGCCACCCTTAAGCAGGCCCTGGCCCTGGCCAAGGAAAGCGACGGCGCCTACGACCCCACGGTGCTTCCCCTGATGACGGTATGGGATTTTGAACACGGAGGGCGGCTGCCCGCGCCCGCAGAAATTGAAGACGCCCTCTCAAAAACGGGATACCGCAACGTATGGATCACCGACCCGGACGAGGTCACGCTTTCCCACGGCGCGACGCTGGACATCGGCGGTATAGGCGAAGGCGCGGTGGTGGACGCCACCGCCGACCATCTCGATTCCCTGAACTACGGGGCCTACCTGGTGGACGCCGCCGGGGAGATCGTCATGCGCGGCGCCAAGCCGGACGGCCGGCCCTGGACCGTGGCGGTCCGTTCGCCGCGCAAGCCCGGACTGAAACGGACCGATCCCGCGTTCAAGGAGACATACGCGGGCAGGCTGGGACTGCTGGAGTTCTCCCCGGGCCGGGGACGGGCGGCGGTCTCCACCTCAGGCGACTATGAAAAATTTTTTGTGGCCGGCGGCCAGGCCTACACCCACATCCTGGATCCCCGCACCGGGTACCCGCCGGAAGGGGTGGCCTCGGTGACGGTGATCGCGGAAAGCTGCGCCCGGGCGGACAGCCTGGCCACCACGGCCTTTGTGATGGGCTATGAACGGGGGGCGGCGTTCCTGGAAAAACAGCCCGGGGCCGAGGGCCTGTTGGTGCGCGACGCTGACGGAAAATTGGAATCGAAGGCGACCAGCGGGTTCCCGCCATTGATTCCGGACGATTCCACGGAGTAGACCCGCCGGCCGTAAGTGTCCAGCCTTCCGAACTCTACGGGCCCGGGGACCGCGCCTGGACCCTCCGCCCCCTCCAGTTGCTCCAAAGCGGCAAGATGGTGCTGGTGGGGGGAGGCCGCGCCGTGCTGCAGTTCCTGTATATAGACGACGCGGTGGAAGGCCTCCTGTTGGCCGCCCGGCGGGGCCGCCCCGGCGAGCGCTACATCCTCTGCGGCCGGGAACGACTGACCCTGCGTGAATACACGGCGCGTTTGATGGCGCTGGGTAAATTCAAAACTCCGCCGTCGCTGCCGTCCTGGCTGGGCTACGCGGCCGCGGGCCTCCTGGAGGGCGCGGCCAACATCACCGGAAAAAAACCCGACTTCACCCGGCAGGAAATCAAGGCGATGCTGGTATCGGCCACCTACGACGGGCGCAAGGCCCGCGAGGAACTGGGATTCGAACCGGCCGTAACCCTGGACGAGGGCCTGCGGCGCGTCAGTGCCTGGATAAACGAGCGTCCCGAACTGATGGAAGTTTAGCAGGCTGCCCCAGGTACCACTTTTTCAACAACCGGCCCGGGCCGCCGGCAACGACGGCCGCAGCGGACAAACCACTCAATCCGTACCTTTCCCATAGCCCAGACTTTCCAGGGTTTTCTCCGCCTCCGCCTTCTCGTCCCAGGGCACGGGTCCGTCCCGGTAGATGATGCTTTTCTCGTGTCCCTTGCCCAGCAGAAGCACCGTGTCCCCGGGAGCGGCCAGGGTCAGGGCCCGGGTGATCGCCTCCCGGCGGTCGGGAACCAGGAAGAGGTCCCCGCCTCTCTTTCTGCCGGCGCACCCTGAGGCGATCTCTTCCAGAATGGCGGCCGGCTCCTCGCCGCGCGGATCCTCATCCGCCAATATAATCACGTCCGCATGAAGGGCGGCCGCCTTTCCCTGCAAGGGCCGCTTGGTAATGTCCCGCTCGCCCCCCGATCCGAAAAGCACGATCAGGCGGCCCCGCGTTTCCTTTTTAAACGCCGGCAGGATTTTCTCAAAGGCCTGGGGCGTATGCGCGAAATCCACGATCACGCGAAAAGGCTGGCCGCGATCCACGGCCTCCACCCGGCCCCGGACGGGCCGCAGGCGGGAGCCCAGGGCAATGATTTCCCCGGGCGGACGGCCCGTGACCGCGCACACCACGGCCGCGGCGGCCAGAAAGTTCTCCACATTGAAGGAACCCGGCACGGAGAGGCGGGCCGGCCGGTCGCCGCCCCCCGTGCGCACGGTAAAGGCCGTACCGGTATTGTCGGAAGCCAGATCCAAGGCGCGCCAATCGCACGAGACGGTCCGCACACCGTACAGCACCGGCGCCACGCCGGCCTCCCGGGCGGCGTCGGCAAACAGAACATGATAGGGATCGTCGGCGTTGACGACGGCCGCGCGCGGCAGGCCGTGGGATTTTCCCGTGGTGCGCGCCAGGGCCCGGAAGAGGTTGGCCTTGTCGTCCCGGTATTGTTCAATGGTGCCGTGGAACTCCAGGTGTTCGAGCGCCACATTGGTAAAGACGGCCGCGTCGAACCGGACATCGGCCAGGCGCGCCGTTCGGGCGGAGAGCCCGTGGGAGGTGGCCTCCAACACCGCGAACTTCTTGCCGTGAGCCCGCATATCGGAAAGCAAGGCATGGATCTCCGGCGCCTCGGGCGTGGACTGGCGGAAGGGATTATCGGCCGGCGTCACTCCGGTCTGCACGGCCACGGTGGAGAGAAACCCGGCGGCCAGACCGAGAAGTTCCAGCAGCTGGTGGATGAGAAAGACGGTCGAACTCTTGCCGTCGGTGCCGGTCACGCCGATCACGTACAGATCGCCTGAGGGCTCGTCGTAAAAGCGGGCGGCCAGGCGGGAGAGGGCGGGGCGCGCGGCGGACACCAACACGGTCGGCAGACGGCCCGCCGCCGCCGCTCCCTCGGTCATGACGGCCGCGGCCCCGCGTGCGGCCGCGTCCTCAATATACCGCCGGCCGTCGGTATGCAGGCCGCCCAGGGCGGCAAAGAGAAAACCGGGCTCCACCCGCCGCGAATCATAGGCCAGGCCGCGGATCACGGTTTCCTCCCGCGGAGCGCTTTTCAATCCGGGCAGGTCCTTGATCAGTTCAGACAGTTTCTTTTCCAACGATTGTATGCTCCCGGAGCGAGTGTTTCCCGGCCTGGAGGGGGACCGCGAAGGCTCATGACAAAGCAGGACCATGATACCACCGGTTGTCCTCACCAGGCAAGCCGGGTATACTCCCCTCTGCGCCGTGGCCCGCGACGAATACGGGTTCGCACCGCACGCGGCCTGGGCCGGTACAGGTGATCTGTGAGAGGACATCGGCCGCCGCCCGGCCGCCTCCGCTTCCCCGCCGGGTCTAGGCGACCGGTCGATTCCGGTTGCCAATATGAACCGGCTGCGCTATTAATATAGGGAACCTCGAAAAACGCTCGTTTGTGGGGAAGGGAGGGTTTTCGAGGGTCCCGATTATCAGAGCCCGGACATGAGCAACTCAACCCCGCCCTGACCCCGCCGCGGCCGGAAAGGAAAGTCTCGCGCCCTTATAAAACAACAATGGAAGAACGCGCCGACACGATCTCCTTTCACTTCACCAAGGAATATCCGGCTCCCGCAATGGAATCCGTCGCCGCCGCGCGGTATACCCGTCACTTCACCCAGACTGAGGATTTTTTCATCCGTTTTGAGAAGGCGTACCGGACCCCCCCCTTTCGCATCCATCACGACTACCGGATCAGGCAACCGGACGCCGGTTACCTGGAGGCGCTGGACACGGTCATGGCCGAGCTTCAGTCCCTGGCCCCGGACGTTTTCGCCGGGCTCACGTACGCCTTCGATTCCCAGGAGATCTTTAAACCCTGCTTCTACAAATTGTATGCCACGGGGGAAGGCGACTTTCTCTACCTCCTGCGCCTGGATTTCGGCTACCGGCCCCATTACCAGGCCATCGAAGAACGCGGCGGCAATGACGTAAGCCACGCCACGCGCTCCCGCGCCCTCTTCCTGGAGCCCCTCCTCATACCCCTGGCGCGCACGACGTTCGACGGCACCAGGCTGAGCCAGGCCGTCATCCGGTCCCTGTTTTCCGAAACCTGGATCGGCGAATACGGCCGCGGGTACCGCGTGCAGGGCATCTGGATGGACAATGATCTGACCAAATTTTTCACCCGCCTCTTGAGCGCGCCGGACCTCAGGCTTTATCCCTACTATCCATTCCTGTGTAAATATCGTACTGTATGCGCGTTCCCCTCCGGGTTTGCGGAGGAAGAGCGGAGGGAACGGGCGGTTTACCTGGACCGCGCCCTCTCCTTCCTGGAACCGGCCCTGTCCGACATCCAGCGGGCCCTCAAGCGCGCGGAATTCAGCGAAGACCTGCCCGTGTTCCGGAGGCTCAAGCCGCTGGCCGCCGGGTTGGGCCCCGCGCCGGGCGCCGCGGTCCGGCTGCGCGCCTATCTCAACGAGGACGGCCTGAAGGAGTTTCAGCTTGAAGACGATTCGAAGCCCGCTTGAGGCGGAACGCGTCACGGTCATGGGATTGGGCCTGCACGGCGGCGGCCTGGCCAGCGCGCTGTTCTTTGCCCGGCGCGGCGCGCGCGTGACCGTCACCGACCTGAAGAGTGAAGCGGACCTGCGGCCTTCCATTGAAAAGCTGGCTGATTATAAAGTCCGCTTCGTATTGGGACATCACGATACGGCGGACTTCACGGACACCGACCTGGTCATCAAGAATCCCGGCGTGGGCCCCGACTCGCCCTACCTCCGGGCCGCGCGGGAACGCGACGTGCCGGTACGGTCAGACATCGGAATCTTCCTCTCCTGCGTTTCCAATCCTATTGTGGCGGTCACGGGGAGCAAGGGCAAGTCGACCACCACCGCGGCCGTGCACGCCGGCCTCCTGGCCCTGCACCCGGGGGCCAAACTGGGAGGCAATATCACCGTCTCCCCCCTGACGTTCCTGGAGCATCTGCCGCCGGACGCGCCCGTGGCGCTGGAACTTTCCTCCTGGCAGCTGGCCGACCTCAAAGATTGTCCGGACTTCACCCCGCGGGTCTCCCTGATCACCAATATCCTGCCCGATCACCTGAACCGCTACCGCGGCATGGACGACTATGTAGCGGATAAAAAGATCATCTACTCGGGCCAGGACCAAACCTGCGTTTCAGTGTTCAATCTGGACGATCCCTATACCGCCCAATTTCGCGCCGAATCCCGGGCGCGCCAGCTCTTCTTTTCCCGGCACCGCCTGCCCCGGGACGTGGCAGGGGGGTGGCTGGACGGTGATCATGTGGTGCTCTGCCTCGACGGCCGGGAGACCGTCCTGTTCAACCGGCCGCCGTTGTTGACGGGCGGCCACAACCGCTTGAACCTGCTGGCGGCCGCCCTCTGCCTCTACGGCCTGGGCATGGACCCGGCGCGCTTCGCCGCTCGTCTGGCCGGCTTTCCCGGACTGGAACACCGCTTCGAGACGGTGGCGGACAAGGCCGGCGTGCACTACATCAACGATTCGGCGGCCACCATCCCCCACGCGGTGCGTGAATCCCTGCTCGCGGTCCGCGGCCCGGTGATCCTCATCACCGGGGGCACTGATAAAAACCTCGATTTCGCGCCCTTTGAGGAGGCCTTGCGCCTTCCCAAGGCCGTCATCCTCCTGGAGGGAACGGCCACTGAAAAAATCGTCCGTCTGCTCACGGCCGCGGGCATTCCCTTCCACGGGCCCTTTCCCGCGCTGGAGCCGGCGGTCCGGGAAGCGGCGGTCGCGGCGGCGCCGGGCGATACCGTACTTTTCTCCCCGGGGTGCGCCTCGTTCGGCATGTTCCTCAACGAATTCGACCGCGGCCGCCGTTTCAAACGCCTGGTGAACGAACTCTGAGGGGCGGGACGGAAAGACGTGGCGGGGATCCGTGCTGGTAAGCCAAACCGGATCCCGGGCCGATAGGTAGAGTAGGGATTGCGTCCGCCCGGCGGCGTCTCATCCAAAAAAAACGCGGCATTCGGACGATGTTTTCGTATACTTAGGTAGAGCAGGTGAAAAAGAAATCTTCCGCGGCCAGACAACAGGCTCTCTCCCTGGGCGTTCTTTTCAATGCCGACGCCCCGGCCCAGGAGAGGATCCTCGCGGGCATCGAGTCGTTCGCGGCCGAAAAAAACATCAATCTCTACCTCTTTGACACGGCGGTCTGTACCGAACCCGGTTCCGGCCCGGCGGCCCAGAACGCCCTGTCCAACCTGGTCAACAAACGCCTGGTGCGGGGACTCGTCATTCTTCCCGACGCGTTTCCCTCGTCCGGAACGCGGCCCCGCACCCAAACCTACAAACGGTTCCATCCCCTGCCGCTCGTCACCGCGGGCTGCGCCCTGCCGGGCCTGCCCCACATCCTGCCGGACATGGCGGCGGGCCTGACCGCTCTGGTGGGCCACCTGGCCAAGGCGCACCAGCGCCGCCGCATCGGTTTCATCTCCGGTCCGGCCGGCCGGCCGGACACGCGCGAACTCCTGCACGGCTGGGAAACCGCCCTCAAACACAGCGGACTGCCCTTCCGTAAAAACCTGGTCGTAGCCGGGAACCTCACCTATGAATCGGGTCGACGGGCGGCTCTCAAATTGTGCGTCACGGGCCGGACCGCCTGTGACGCGGTTGTGGCCGCCAATGATTACATGGCGGCCGGCGCCCTGGAGGAACTTATCCACCGCGGCGTTCGCGTGCCGGAAGACTGCTCGGTGGTCGGCCTGGCCAACGAAGAAGTTTCGGCCGTCTCCGTATTGCCTCTCACCACCGTGGATACCGGACTCGAGGAGATCGGCCGGCAGGCGGCGGAAAAATTATTCCGCCTGATACACGGCGAGACCGTCCGGCGTACGGTCAAAGTCTCCACCCGTCCGCTCATCCGCTCGTCCTGCGGCTGTCTCCTGCCGGGAGACGGGTTTCCTTTGGACGCTCTGGCCGGCACCACCGCCCCGTACCGTCCGGCCGCCCCGCCTTCCCCGGACCGCGGCCGCGCCAGCCGGCGTCTCAGCCGGGAGATCGCCGGACTTTATCCCGCGTTCCCGGCCGGTTCCCGCAGCGTGTTGGAAACACTGCTCAAGGCGGTGCTGGTTCATCTCCCCACGGGCGGAGACGTGAGCCGGTCCGCGCTTTTTCTCAAGGCCTGGCAGAGCCTCCTGGCCGGGCTGTCGGTGGAAGGCCAACCGCTGCGCCCCTGGCTGGACGTCCTCGACGTATTGTGCGGCAGGCCTTCCCGCCGGGGCGCCGCGTTTCCCACCCGCGCCCACCAGGCCGTGCTCGATTTCGAACTGCGCATGGACGCCCTCCACCGCTGTCTCATACCCCGGCACGGCCGCCTGCTTGAGGACGCGGTGCGCGAACTGACGTTGGCCCGGGACATGGAAGGCATTCGCCGCGTCATCCTGAACGCGTTCCCCCGTCTGGGATACACCGGCTGTTTTCTCTCCGTGCACGCGGGCGAACGGGAACCGCTGCATTATTCACGGCTGGCCGCGGGGTACTCAGGCAAACAAACCATCGCCGCGGGTCGATACAAAGCCCCGTTTCTTACCAACCGCCTCCTGCCCGCGGGCCTGGCCGAGCGGGCGCGGCGCCGGACGTATTTCGTGGAACCACTCTTTCACGGCAAGCAGTTCCTGGGGCTGCTGCTGCTCCGCGGCGGACGCCTTGATCCGGCCGTCAACGGCACGCTGCGCCGGAACGTCCGGGACGCCCTGGAGCGCACCGCCCGCCTGAAAACCCTGGTCGAGGAGAAGAAAAACCTTCAGGCGCAGATCACCCAACAGGCGAAAACGCTTCTGGACGCCGGTCAAAAACTGCAGAAGGAAAAACGATCTCAGGAAAAGCTGAAGGACGAACTACAGAAGAGCGAGACGCGCTACCGGCGCTGGTTCGAGGAGGACTTCACCGGCAATTTCATCGCCTCGGCCAACGGCGACATCATCAACTGCAACAGCGCCTTCGCGCGCATGTTCGGGTTTCAGTCGATCGCCGAGGCTCAGGGTGCCAATTTCGGGGATTTTTATCCCAACAAGTCGGCCTTGGAGGATTTCTACACGCTGCTCGGCGTGGTGAAGCGCATCGCCTACTACGAATCGGAGTTCGTGCGCAAGGACGGGAGCCTCCTGCACATCATCGGCAACATCATCGGCACCTTTGACAGCGACCACAACCTGGTGGAGATGCAGGGCTTTCTCTTTGACAACACCGATCGCAAGCGGCTGGAGGACGAACTGCGCCACGCCCACAAGATGGACGCCATCGGCCGGCTGGCGGGCGGTATCGCCCACGACTTCAACAACATCCTCACCGGCATCATGGGGTACAGCGAACTCCTCCTCCATAAGATCCCCAAAAGCGATCCCAGCCAGCACGATGTGGAGGAGATCAAGAAGGCCGCCAAAAGCGCCGCCTCCCTTACCCGCCAGCTCTTGGCCTTCAGCCGCAAACAGCTCCTCAAACCGCTCCTCCTGGATCTGAACGACGTGGTCTCGAACATGCGCGACCTCTTGATCCGCATCATCGGCGAACACATCGCCCTGGTCACTGAACTCGATCCCGAATTGAAGCCCGTCAAGGCGGACCGGGGCCAGATCGAACAGGTGATCATGAACCTGGTGATCAACGCCCGGGACGCTCTACTGCACGGCGGCACGGTGGTGGTCACCACCCGCAACAAGAGCATCGACAACTCGGCGGAGTTCGCCTCCTCGGTGGACATTAAACCCGGGCCCTACGTGGTGCTTGAGGTAACGGACAACGGCGTGGGCATGGACCTGGAAACACAGTCGCACATCTTCGAGCCCTTCTTCTCCACAAAAAAAATGGGACAGGGCGTGGGGCTGGGACTGTCCACGGTCTACGGCATCATCACCCAGAGCGGCGGGTTTCCCGAGGTCATGAGCGAACCACACCGCGGCACCACCCTGCGCATCTACCTGCCCCAGTACCTGCACGCCGGCGAGATCCGCGAGGAGCGCGTCCAGTACCAGGAAGAGGTGCGCGGCAATGAAACGATCCTGTTGGTGGAGGACGAGAATTTCGTCCGGGAACTGGCCGAGAAGGTGCTGTCGAACGAGGGGTACCACGTGATCGCCGCCCATAACGCCCAGGAAGCCCTGAGTCTCATCAAGAAACACACATTGAGCATCGACCTGGTGGTGACCGACGTGGTCATGCCGGGCATCTCGGGCGTGGAGTTGGGACAGAAAATCCAGGCCTTCCGGCCCGAAGTCAGGGTATTGTACATGTCCGGTTATGACGACAAGATGCTGCGGCAGCAGGGCGAGTTGGGACACAAACTCAACTTCATCCAGAAGCCGTTCACGCCGGAGACCTTCCTGCGTTGGGTCCAGGAAGCTCTGAACCGCTAAGGGGCTTTTACCGTTTATGTGGTTCAGAGCTTCTGGCAGAATGCCTTGGATGCAGTGTTGACCGGTATATGTGGTATTCTGCACGGAGGCTTTAAACCGCTGAAGCAGTATTTGAACAAACGCGGCTTAAAGCCTCTGGAAGAATGCCTGGAATGTCATGTTCACTTAAATCTGTGGTATTCTGCACGGACGCTCTGAAACGTCAGTGGACGCCGCCGTTTTTGGCTTTGAGTGTGGTCAGGGGCTGGCCGGCCACGGTCAGGGGCTTGTCCGCCACCATGACCACCCCGTCCTTGACTGAAAGAGGTACGCTGAAGAAGGTGTCGATGGAGATCATGGCGGCCTCGGCGGCCGGGGGCGTTTCACCGGACAGGCAGACGCGGTCGCCGGGCGCGGCGTGAGGCGCGAAGATGACGTCCACCACGTCCCCCTCTTCCGCGGCCAGAAGCATGCCCATGCTCTCCACGCCCCGCAGCTTGGCGGGCTTCAGGTTGGCGGCGATGATCACCTGCCGGCCCAGTAGTTCGTCTTCCTTATAATACGGCACCAGGCCGGAGACGATCTGCCGTTCCTCACCCCCGCCCAGGTCGATCTTCTCCACGTACAGCTTCTCCGCCTGGGGATGGCGCTCGACGCTCGTGATCTTCCCCACTTTGAGTACGAATTTTTCCCGGAAATCGGCCGCGGGATTTTCGGAAACCGGAGCGGGTGGGGGAGCCTCTTTCTTCCCGCCGGCCGGTGTATCCTGAGCCCGGGCCGGAGCGGCGGCGTGCCCCCCGGAGCATTGCAGACGCAGTTTCTCCAGGCGCTTGTCGTCCAGCTTTTCGAACAGCAGCTCGGGCTGCCGCACCCGGTCCAGGCCGCTTGTTGTCCCCAGCAGGGCCCATTCCGGTTGCTCGATACCCAGGAAATCCAACACGCGCTGGGAGGTGGCGGGCAGGTAGGGGTGAATCAGGACGGCCAGGTCGCGGACCAGGTATACCAGATCGTGCATGAGGCCGGCCGCTTTTTCCGGCGCCGCGGTGCGCGTGCGCCAGGGCTCGGCGTCCTGGAAGCGTTTGTTCCCCAGTGAAGATAGTTCGAAGATCAGCCGGAAGGCCTGGCGCAGCTCCAGCGCCTCAAAGGCCTCTTCAATCTTTTTCTCCCGCGCCTTCACCTCCCTCCAGAAACCCGTGTCCACGGCGCCCGCGGGCAGTTTCCCGTCATAGAAGCGGTGGACAAAGCTCAAGGTGCGGTTGACCAGGTTGGAAAAGTTCCCCAGGAGTTCGCTGGAGACCTTTTCCTTGAAATCGTGCCAGGTGAAATTGAAGTCGTTCTTCTCCGGGCGGTTGTAAAAAAGGTAGAAGCGCCAGACGTCGGCCGGCAGGCCGCTTTCGATCGCGTTATCGCCGAACACGCCCACGCCCTTGCTTTTGGAGAACTTGCCTCCCTCGTAGTTCATGTACTCGGTGGAGGACATGTGATTGAGAAGCGTCCAGACGCCGCCCGTACCCAGCAGGGAGCCGGGGAAGATGACGGTATGGAAGGGAATGTTGTCCTTGCCGATGAACTGGTACAGCTCCACCTGGTCCGGGTTCTTCCACCATTGCTCCCAGTCATCCGTCAACCCGGCGGTGATGGAGATATAGCCGATGGGCGCGTCAAACCATACGTAAAAGACCTTGTCCTCAAAGCCCTTCTTGGGCACCGGGATGCCCCACTTGAGGTCCCGGGTGATGGAGCGTTCCTTGAGCCCGTCGCGGATCCAGGCCTCGGTCATCTTCTGGGCGTTGTGGGCCCAGGAGCCGGCGGCCGCGGCCTTCTCCTGCCAGGCCTTGAGCATGGGCAGGATCTTGGGCAGGTTGATGTACAGGTGCGTGGTGCGGCGCGGCTCCGGCGTCTTGCCGCAGAGATGGCAGCGGGGATCGATGAGGTCCGTGGGATCGAGGAGTTTGCCGCAGGAGTCGCACTGGTCGCCGCGCGCGTCGGTGGCCCCGCAGTGGGGACAGGTGCCGTCGATGTAGCGGTCGGCCAGGAAACGTGTGTGCTCCGGGCAGTAGAGTTGCTCGGTTGTTTTTTCCGTAATAAAGCCGTGCTCGTCCAGGCCCGTGAAGATGGACTGGGTGATCCGGGTGTGGGCGGGGGTGGAGGTGCGGCCGAAGCGGTCGAAGGAAACCTCGAACCAGGCGTAGACGTCGGAATGAATTTGGAAATAGCGGTCACAGAGTTCGCGCGGGGTCACCCCCTCTTCCAGGGCCCGCGTCTCGGTGGCGGTGCCGTATTCGTCCGTGCCGCAGATGTAGAGGGTCTCGTAGCCCTTCTGGCGGCAGAAGCGGGCAAAGACGTCGGCGGAGAGCACCTGCAGGAGCGTGCCCAGGTGCGGGACATTGTTGACATAGGGAAGCGCGGAGGTGATCAGTCGTCTTTTCATGGTGGTTTACTATCGGACATGAAACGCGCATCTGTCAAGTGGGAGGCGAATTACACGAACCTGCCGCCGCTGTCCGGATACGGCGCGGCCCGTCACTCTAAAGCATTCTTCGCGGCCCGGTCGAGATTCTCAGGAAGCAAAGAGGTTCCCGTGAGGGCCGTCTTGTTCTTTTCAAAAATCAAAAAATATTCTCCCATAAACA
>CAYQRT010000043.1:0-14430 GCA_964419695.1 uncultured Spirochaetaceae bacterium
AGAAGGTGTTCGACACGAGCTTCACCGCCGACCTCACCATTATGGAGGAAGGCTCGGAACTGGTGCACCGGATCAAGAACCAGGGCGTGCTCCCCATGCTCACCAGTTGTTCGCCGGGCTGGATCAAGTTTATCGAGCAGTACTACCCGGACCTCCTGCCCAACGTCAGCACCTGCAAGAGTCCCCAGCAGATGATGGGCGCCATCGTCAAATCATACTTCGCTGAAAAGAACAATCTCGATCCCAAGAATATTTTTTCGGTTTCCATCATGCCCTGCACCGCCAAGAAGTTCGAGGCCCAGCGGCCCGAGATGGTGCGGAACGGCGTTCCCGACGTGGACGCGGTGCTCACCACCCGTGAACTGGCGCAGGTCCTGCGCATGTTCGGCTTCAACCTGAACGCCCTGCAGCCGGAGCAGGCGGACACGCCCTTCGGCCTGCGCAGCACGGCCGGCAAGCTCTTTGGCGGAACCGGCGGAGTCATGGAGGCGGCCATCCGTTCCGCCCATTACCTCATTACCGGCCAGGAACTGGAGAATCCGGTCGTCGACAAGGTGCGGGGACTGGAAGGGCGCAAGGAGGCGTTCCTCACCATCGGCGGGATGGAAGTGGGCGTGGCCGTGGCCTCGGGCCTGGCCAATGCCCGCAAGATTCTCGACGCGGTGTGTAAAGGACGTAATGATCTCCATTTTATAGAAATCATGACCTGTCCTGGCGGGTGCATCTCCGGCGGCGGACAGCCGATCGGGGTCTCCCCGGACGCGGTCAAGGCGCGGCTGGCCAAGCTCTATGACATGGATGACAAATCCAGCCTGCGCTTGAGTCACCATAACGAGGAAGTGGCACGGTTGTACCGGGATTTTCTTAAGGAGCCGTTGGGCGAGAAGAGCCACCACCTGCTGCATACCACATATCAGGAACGCGATGTTGTCTAGGGCCGTTCGCGCAGGATAGGCTGCGCCGGTACACGCCCGCCCCGGTGGAACGGGCGCGGGCACCGCCAGTGAAATTAACAGCCCGGGGGTCGCGTGAACGCGGCGCCCGGGGTGTATGAGGAGTGTGTGAGATGAAAGAGATGGGAAAAGGGAAAACGGTCCTGGTGGTCGATGACGACACCGATATCCTGGCACAGATGAAAATGATCCTGGGCAACGCGGGGTTCACTGTCGATACCTGTGAAAGCCGGCGCGAGGCCGAAGAGTATATCGCGGGTGCCCGGCCCGATATTTCCATCGTCGATCTCATGATGGAAACAAGCGACGCGGGGTTCGTGTTGTGTCATCATCTTAAGAAGAAGTACCCCGGCCTGCCCCTGATCGTCTTCACCTCCACCAGCGCGGAGACAGGAATTGAGTTCGACGCGGTGACCGCGGAGGAACGCTCCTGGATCAAAGCCGACGTGCTCATGCATAAACCGGCCCGCCCCGAACAGATCCTGCGCGAAGTCAGCCGACTTCTGCACGCCGTCGTCTAGCGAACGCGGACCGCTGCTTCGTCGTCCGTCCGGCGGGCGTCGAAGGCCAGGGCCGGTATCGGGTGAGGCGGGGCGCCCCCGCCCCGGAGGAGAGGAATGTACTCGAATTTCGGACCGTCACTCGTTAAAACCATCAAGGAACGCTGCCGCGTCTGTTATACCTGCGTCCGGGAATGTCCGGCCAAGGCCATCCGGGTGGCGGGCGGCCAGGCGGAGGTCATCGACGAACGGTGCATCGGGTGCGGGAACTGCACCCGGGTCTGCAGTCAGCACGCCAAGGCTATTCTCAATTCCATTGAAACCACCAAGATCCTCCTGTCCGGACCCGATCCGGTCGTGGTCTGCCTGGCGCCGAGTTTCCCCGCCGAGTTCGTCGAGTATACGCCGGGCCGGCTGGTGGGCGCGCTGAAGGGGTTGGGATTCGCCCGCGTGGTGGAGACCTCCTTCGGCGCCGACCTGGTGGCGGACGCCTACAAGAAGCTTGTCACCGAACATCCGGACCGGCCCTGGATCTCCACCGCCTGTCCCGCCATCATCTCATATGTTGAAAAATACTACCCGCATCTGATCGAGTTTCTGGCACCCATCCTGTCGCCGATGGGGGCCGCCGCCCTGGTCGTCAAACGCCGGTACGGCGAGCGGACCAAAATCGTTTTCATCGGGCCGTGCATCGCCAAAAAGAACGAAGCGCGGCAGATCGCCTCCATCGCGCCGATCGATACGGTGCTCACCTTTTCCGAACTGCGTCTCATGCTGGAAGAGCGATCGGGCGTAACGGAGACGACCATCCCGGAGGCGGAGTTCGACCCGCCCCATCCCCGGCACGGCGCCATCTTTCCGGTGGGGGGCGGGCTGCTCCAGGCCGCGGACATCCGGCGGGACCTGGTGGTCAACCGGGTTATCTCCACCGAGGGCAACAAAAATTTCGTGGAAGCCGTCCGGGATTTCGACACCTCCGCCCGTTCCGTCCAACTCCTGGACATTCTCTGCTGCGAAGGCTGCATCATGGGGCCGGGCATGACCGTGTCCGATACGCGCTACTCCAGACATGAACGGGTCAGCGCCTACACCCGCCTCTGCCAGAATGAAGAGCGGCGTAGTCGTTGGGAAAATGACATGAAACGTTTTTCCGGTGTGCCGCTTCAGCGGAATTTCGCCGCGGACGACCGGCGCTTCGATACGCCGTCTCCCGATATCATCCGCGCCATTCTCAAGCGCATGGGCAAGACCCGGCACGAGGATGAACTCAATTGCGGCGCCTGCGGTTATGAGACCTGCGTCGAGCACGCGGTGGCCATTCACAAGGGGCTGGCCGAAAGCGAAATGTGTCTGCCGTTCGCCATCGATAAGTTCAAGGAGACGGCCAAGGAGTTGTCCGTTTCCTACAAGCAGCTGGAGGAGGCGCAGACGGCCCTCATTCAGTCGGAAAAATTGGCGAGCATGGGCCAGCTGGCGGCGGGCATCGCCCACGAAATCAACAACCCTCTGGGGGTGATTCTTCTCTACGCCCATCTCCTCTATGATAACGCCCCCGCGGGGAGTCAGCACCACGAGGATCTGAAGATGATCGTGGAACAGTCCGACCGCTGCAAGACGATCGTGGGCGGGCTCCTGAACTTTGCCCGCAAGAACAAGGCGGTCATGAAACGCGCCGATCTTTCCGAATTGCTCGATCGCTGCCTCAAGGCCCTGAAGCCGCCCGCCGGCATCCGTGTGGATTTTGTAAATCCGGAAGACCGGGTGCTGGCCGACATGGACACGGAGCAGATGATGCAGGTGTTCATCAACCTGTTCACCAATGCCATGGAAGCCATGCCGCGGGGGGGGAGCCTGACCGTGGCCACCGAACGTAAAAACGGCGTGGTGGAGGTGCGCGTGAGCGATACGGGGTCCGGCATTCCCGATGATTTGCTGAAGAAAATATTCGAACCGTTTTTTACGACCAAACAGATGGGCAAGGGCACCGGCCTGGGGTTGGCGGTCACCTACGGCATCATCAAGATGCACCGCGGCAATATCGACGTGGTTTCCAACCAGGACCCGGCCCGGGGGGCGGTGGGCACCACGTTCACCGTCACGCTGCCGGTGAGACAGGACGAATGATTCAATGGTGGAAGGAGGTATGCGGCGATGATGACGTTTTCCGCGCTGGTGGTGGACGATGAACCGGGAATGCGGTTGGGCGCCGAACGCATTCTCAACAGTTTTCGGATTTCCCTGCCCGACTTCGGTGAGGAGATCGGGTTTTCCGTGCGCACCGCGGCCAGCGGCCGCGAGGCCCTCTCGCTCCTGGACAACGAGCGGCCTGATATCCTGCTTCTGGATTACAAGCTCCCCGACGTACACGGGCTGGATATTCTTTCCCAGACACTTCAGGAAAAAAAGAACGTACTCACGGTCATGATCACGGCCTATGCTTCCCTGGAAGTGGCCATCAATGCCACCAAAAACGGCGCCTTCGATTTTTTGGCCAAACCCTTCACGCCCGAGGAATTGCAGAACACGGTGCGCAAGGCCGCCGAACACATCTATCTGGAGCGCAAGGCGCAGACCCTGGCGGAGGAGAAACGGCAGGTCCGGTTTCAGTTCATCTCCGTCCTGGCGCATGAGTTGAAATCACCGCTGGCGGCGGTGGAGAATTATCTGCGCATTATGACCGACCGTATTGCGGGTGATGATGTCGCGGGTTACGACCCCATGATCGAACGATCACTGCTGCGTATTGACGGTATGCGCAAGTTGATCGTGGATCTTCTGGATCTGACACACATCGAGTCCGGGCAGAAGGCCCGTTCCCTCGCGTCCGTCAAACTCCGGGAGGTGGTGGATGACGCGGTTGAGAAGGTGAAAACCGACGCCGCGGCGCGGCATATCACCCTTGTCGCCACCTGCGCAAGCGACCTTGACTTTTACTGCGACCGGGGTGAAATTGATATTCTGCTTTCCAATCTGTTGACCAACGCGGTGAAGTACAATAAGGATTCCGGAACGGTCGACCTGTCCATCGCGCCGGAGCGCGACGGAATGAGCATCGTCTGCCGCGATTCCGGCATCGGCATGACGCAGGAGGAGGCGGAGGGACTGTTCAGCGAGTTCTACCGGGTGAAAAACAAGAAAACCAAGGATATCCTGGGAAGCGGACTGGGCCTGTCGATCGTGAAAAAAATCGTTGACCTGTACGAGGGCGCGATCAAGGTGGCCAGCGTTCCGGATCAGGGTACCGTCATAAGCGTCCGGCTGGCGCCGTCTTCCCGGGAGGAGAAGCAGCCGCAATGAGCCGGCGTATTGAAACGAAGAAGGGATAAGTATGATGTATAGGCGATTAGCGATAACGGCGGCGCTCTGTGCGCTCTTTGTGTTTTTTTTCAATGGAGGACAGAAGGAAACGGTTTCGCCGGTGCGGGTGGCCGTGCCGTATTCCGTTTCGTCCCTTCCCCTGCTGGATCTGAACGGGAAAACGATCGAGGGTCTTTCGATAGAGGTCTCGGTATTCCGCGATCATTCCCTGACCCTGGCGGAGTTTTTACGCGGGGACATCGACATATTGATGACCGGTTTCACGCAGGGCACGGCCGCGTTCGCCGGCAACCGGGACGTCCGCCACCTGGCCACGGTGGTCTGGGGTGTGTCTTCGCTGGTGGTGAGCGACCCCGCGCTAAAAAAATTGGAGGATCTGGCCGGAAAGAAAGTGGGTGTGCCTTTCGCAAAAAGTCCGCTGGATCTGCAGCTGCGTTCCATTCTTGGCTCCCGGGGCTTGGCAGGCAAGGTGATCATCGAATACGCTCCGCCCCCACAGGCGGCGGCTTTGTTGCTGGCCGGGAAACTGGACGCGGCCGCCTTGCCCGAACCCCTCCCTTCTCAATTGGAAGCCGGGGGCACGATCTTCCGTATGGCGCGTTTCCAGGACCTGTGGGCCGGGGTCTCGCACGGTGAGGCCCGGTCACCTCAAGTGTCGCTTTTTGTGAAGGAATCGTTTACTCGAACAAGGCAGATATTTATCAACGCGTTTGTCCGGACCGCGGACGCGGCCATAACCGCGGTGACCGTTGATCCAAAGGCGGCGGCGTCCCGGCACGCGGCCGCGTTCAAGCTCGATCCAGCGGTGGTGGAAAAAGGATTGGAACATACGTTATTCGGGGTTCCCGGCCGCTCGGAATCCCGGGCCCTGATCGATGATTATCTGAAACGGATCGGTATACCGTCCCCGGAGCCGCTTTTCTTCTATGAACACTGAGTCGGGGAACGCCGGGAAAAGGCTTCTCGCCGTCTCGGGGGGAGCGGTGTTCTTGGGTGTTGTCTGGACGCTTCTCCCGCTGCTTGTGGGGGAAGCGGCCGTTCCCTTCCCGTGGACGGTCATTGTCCGTCTGGTTGACCTGCTGGGACGCCCTGATATTTGGTTGAACATGGCGGTTACCCTGGCCCGAACCGCCCTCGGTTTTCTGCTGGCCCTGGTGGTGGGCACGGCCGCGGGTATTCTCTCCGGAAGGGCGGCGTTTTTTTCGCACTCGCTCTTTCTCCCGGTAAGCATCGTGCAGGGGGCTCCGCCCCTGCTGTGGATCATTCCCCTGGTTCTGATTCTGGGATCGGGCGGATTGGCGCCCGTGGGTGTGGTCTTTTTTGTGGTACTCCCCGTCATCATTATCAGCGTGCAGCAGGGGATGAAAACCCTGGACCCGGCCTTGGGGGAGATGATGAAGGTGTACTCGGCTTCGCCTTTGACCGTGCTCAGAGATTTTTATTTTCCCGGTTTGTCCGGCCATTTCAAAAGCCTGCTTCTGTCGGGATTGCTTTTAGGATTAAAAAGTTCGATCGTGGGCGAGTGGTTCGGGGCGCGGTCGGGCGTGGGGCGCATGATTAATGAGTATTTTTATAATTTCGATATGCCGTCGTTTTACGCCGTAGCCCTCTTTTATGTATTGACCGTGGTGTTGGCCGCCTGGCTCATGGGCAGGCTGGGGAAACACGTCTTTACCCGGAGGACTACCCCGGTTCCCACGGGAGTGGAACGGGGCGTGTTGCCGGACGGGCGGCGGAACATCTCAACGAGGCTGGAATTGAATGATGTTTTCTTCTCGTTCGGGAAAAGGCGCGTGTGTACCGGGCTTTGTTTCAGTCTGGCAGGGGGAATGACGGCCGTGCTCACCGGTGAATCCGGGGTGGGGAAAACCACGCTGGCCCGTTTGGCGGTGGGCCTGCTCAAGCCCAGGACGGGGCGGATGCGGCTGCCCGAACGCGCCTGTCTCATCTTCCAGGAGGACGTTTTCCCACACCACAAGGACTGCCTGGGCAATGTCCTCTTGGCGGTGAAAAGCGGCGACCGCAACCGGGACGTGGGCCGGGGCCTGGCCGCGCTGGAGGCGGTCGGGCTGTCCGAGTACGTCCACCGTTTCCCGGATGAGCTTTCCGGCGGCATGCGTAAGCGATTGGCTTTTGCCCGAGCCCTGGCTTTTGACCCCGACTTCATCATCCTGGATGAACCGTTCAACAAACTGCATAAAGGGGCCCGCGGCGAACTTTGGGACCTGCATTTTCGACTTTTCTCGGGCCGGGGGATCCCTTCTCTCATTATTACCCATTTTCCGGAGGAGCTGAGCGCCCGGCCCGGCCTCTCCTTTTTTGAGATGCGGGAGGGGAAAGTGATGGAGAAAAATCTCGACTAGCATCTTGAATCTGTAAAAACAGGACGTTACACTGGGCATGCCATGACAGAGAGTGTGGAAAAAAAATTGGCGGCCCTGTTCGGTCATTCGACCTTCCTCACATCAGTCGCCGCCCTGAATTCCGGCCGGCGGGTGGTGGGTGAGGAACGCTCATTGACAAAAAAGGAAATCGCCGTGCTGACGGCCAACGGGAATACGGCGGGCGACTGGTCAACCGTCCGCGTGGCGGCCGCTTTTCGTCCGGATTTTATACGCAACACCATGCTTTACGGAGCCTGTCGCCTGGGCGTTTTTTCGGGCGCGCCCCGGGAAGCGGCGTCGGGAATCACGCTGCCTTCAGGTATCTACGGCAGCACGATCGTGGACAGTGAGATCGGCGATGAATGCCTGGTAAAGAATTGCGGGCTCATTGCAAATTATACTATCGCCGCCGGTGCGGTCGTTATGGATGTGGGCGCATTGACCGCCGGGCGGGAGTGCGCGTTCGGCAACGGCATGGCCATTTCCGTGGGCCGCGAAGCGGGCGGCCGGGAGGTGCTCTCCTGCGCCGAATTGGACATCGAACTGGCCACGCACCTGGCACTCAAGCGGGATGACAAGGATGTGCGGGATCGATACATGGACCTGGCCGCGCGTTACCGAGAGAAGGCCTCCTGCGGATTCGGTATCGTGGAAGCGGGCGCCGCGCTTCGCCGCACCACGCGCATCAGCGATGTGTTTGTGGGAGCCGGCGCAGCGATCGACGGCGCGATCTTGGTGGAAAATTGCACGGTCTTGAGTTCGCCGGAGGAACCGGCCGAGATCAGCCACGGCGCATTGGTGAAAAACTCCTGCCTGCAGTGGGGTTGTCTGGTCAGTTCCATGGCGATCGTGACCGAATCACTCCTGACCGAACACGTACACGTGGAGAGGCAGGCCAAGGTATCCTCCAGCATCCTGGGTCCCAATACCGGCGTGGCCGAAGGGGAGGTCACCTCCTGCCTGCTCGGGCCTTTTGTGGGTTTTCACCACCAGAGTCTGCTGATCGCCGCCCTCTGGCCCGAGGGCAAGGGCAACGTGGCCTGCGGAGCCAATGTGGGTTCCAATCATACCTCGCGCGCGCCGGACCAGGAGATTATTTGCGGTGAAGGCGTCTTTTTCGGCCTGGGAACCAATATTAAATTCCCGGCGGACTATGCGGGCGCGCCGTACTCCATCATCGCCACCGGTGTGGATACTTTGCCGCAGAAGGTGCTTTTTCCCTTCTCGCTTATCGCCGGGCCGTCGCGTTCGTTTTCCGACCTATCCCCGGCGTACAACCAGATCAGCCCGGGTTGGGTGCTGTCGGAAAACGTCTATATGGTGCGGCGAAACGAGGACAAGTACCGGCGGAGGAACCGGGCCCGACGAACCACATTTGATTTCACGGTATTCCGGCCTGACATCGTGGACATGATGGTGACGGCTCGTAATCGTCTGCGGGAAGTGAAAGCGATTAATAAGACCTATAGCGAGCGAGATATCCCCGGTCTGGGAAAAAATTTCCTGCTTGAGGAAAGCCGTCTGCGCGGCATCGATACGTACACCTTCTATATAGAATATTATTGCCTGGCCGGCATGCGGGACAGGGTACGGGAACTCCTGGCCGCCGGCGGCCGCGATCGACTGAAGACCGTGTACAGTGATGCGACCGATTGCGCCGCCTGGGAGCACCAACGGAGTCTGCTTCCACAGGAACACGTGACCGAGAGATCCCTCAAGGAAAACCTGGAACGCTTGATCGAGGTGCTGAATAAAATCGAAACGGACACGCTGCGGTCCAAAGCCAAGGACGATGAACGGGGAGTGAGGATCATCCGCGACTACCATGACGTGGCGGTCACGGCGGAAAACGACGCTTTTATTAAAAGCGCGCGTGAAGCCGCGGCGCGGGAAGTTGGGGAACTTGAAACCATCATATCCGTCCTGCCCGGGTAATATCCTTGTTACCCGTTGCGCCTCGGGCGGGAAACCATTACAGTATTCTGCATAAGCCATCCGGCCTATTAATGAAGGGGGTATTCGCATGAAGCAGCGTAGACTGGGCTCGAGCAATCTGACGGTTTCCACCCTGGGACTGGGGTGCATGGGAATGTCGGACTTTTACGGTCCGGCCGATTTCGATGATTCCCTGAAGCTGATCCGTAAAGCCGTGGATCTGGGCATTAATTTTTTCGATACGGCCGACATGTACGGTGTGGGTCATAATGAAGTGCTTGTGGGACGCGCTCTTAAGAAATGCCGCGACAAGGTGATTATCGCCACCAAGTTCGGGAACATGCGGCGGGTCGATGGGGCCCTCTTGGGCGTCAATGGCCAACCCGACTACGTCAACGCCTGCTGCGACATGAGCCTCAAGCGCCTGGGCGTGGACGTGATCGACCTATATTACCAGCACCGTGTCGACCCCCAGGTCCCCATAGAGGAGACAATCGGCGCCATGGCCGACCTGGTCAAGGCCGGCAAGGTGCGTTTTCTGGGCATGTCCGAAGCCTCACCCGCCACTATCCGCCGTGCCCAGGCCGTGCATCCGATTACTGCCCTCCAGACGGAGTACTCCCTCTGGAGCAGGGACCCGGAGAAGGAGTTGTTGCCCCTGTGCCGGGAGCTGGATATCGCCTTTGTGGCCTACAGTCCGCTCGGCCGCGGCATACTCTCCGGGAAATACCGTTCGCCGGAGCAGTTCGCGCCCGGTGATTACCGGCTGGTCATGCCCCGTTACCAGGACAAGAATTTCAAGCGCAATATGAAACTGGTGCGGCGCCTGAAGGCATTGGCCAAGGAGAAGAAATGCACGGCGGCCCAACTTTCCCTGGCCTGGGTCCTTTCCCGCGGCGACCAAATCATTCCCATCCCCGGGACACGGCACGTTAAATTCCTCAAGGACAACATCGCCGCCCTGGATGTGACCGTGACGGCCCAGGAAGCCGCCGACCTGGAGGCGATTTTCATCCCGGAAGCCGTTTCCGGCAACCGGTACCATGATTACGGTATGCAGCTGATCGACGGGCAGGGATGAACATGAAGGCGATCCGGGTTCACGAATTCGGTTCTCCCGAGGTAATGAAACTGGAAGATCGCCCCACGCTTAACACCGGTCCGGGCCAGGTGCTGGTGGCCATCCAGGCCGTGGGGGTCAATCCCGTGGAGACCTACATCCGCGCCGGCGCCTACGCCACCCGACCCGACTTGCCGTATACGCCCGGCACCGACGCCGCCGGCCTGGTAGAAGCCGTGGGTCCGGGGGTGGAGGGCGTGAGTGAGGGTGATCGGGTGTACGTAACCGGGTCGCTGACTGGAACCTACGCCGAACACGCCCTGTGCCTGAGGGAACACCTGCATCCTCTGCCCGAACGGTTGAGTTTTTCCCAGGGGGCGTCCCTGGGAGTACCATACGCGACCGCCTGGCGGGCGCTCTTCCAGAAAGCCGAGGCGCAAAAGGGAGAAACGGTCTTCATTCACGGCGGCAGCGGGGGCGTGGGTACCGCCGCCATTCAGCTCGCTCTGGACGCCGGGTTGAAGGTGTTGGCCACGGCGGGAACCGAGGAGGGTTTGGCGATGATCACGGAAATGGGCGCCACGGCGCTCAATCATTTCAAGCCTGATTACGGGGAGCCGCTTCTGAAATTGACCGGCGGCAAGGGCCCGGACGTTATTCTGGAAATGCTTGCCAATGTCAACCTGGAACGCGACCTGGAAGCGGTGGCCCCCCTGGGGCGGATCGTCATCATCGGCAACCGGGGCATGACGGAGATCAACCCGCGTCTGTTTATGGCCCGGGAGTGCACGGTGACCGGCATGATGCTCTTCAATACCGGGCCGGAGGAATGCCGGGCCATTCATGAAGGGATCAATCACGCCATTACCTCGGGCGCGGTCAGTCCCGTTATCGGCAGGGAGTTTCCTCTGGAAGGGGCGGCGGCCGCCCACCAGGCGGTGCTGGCTCGCGGAGCGCACGGGAAAATTGTCCTTGTCACCGGTACCTAACCCGACCGACTGACAATCGAATTGTGCTCCTTCACGGAGCCGGCATCACTCATGGCCGCTACACGCGCACCACGACGATATGCCGTTCCCGCTCGATCCCGGGCACCGAGAGGGGATGCACTTCCGCGGCCAGACCGAGAGCCGCGATCCGGTCCGATTCCTCCTCCACTTTTTCACGGGTTCCCTTGTATGCGAAAAGCAGGCCGCCCGGCGCCAGGTACGTCCTGACCCGGGAAAGGATGTCGTCCAGCGATGTCACCGCCCGGAAAACGACGGCGGAAAGCGATCCGGCGGCCTGGGTGTCGATGTCGTCCGTGACCGTGACGTGTTCCAGCTTCAAAAGGAGCCGCATGTTTTCGAGGAAGGCGCGTTCGGTGGCCTTGCGTTCACAGAGCACGAAAGGACGGCCGGACAGGCAGATCGCCAGGGGCAGGCCGGGGAAGCCGGCCCCGGACCCAAAATCAAGAATGGCGCCGGCGGGAGTCAGGGAGCGAAGCAGCGACAACCCGGCCAGGGTGTCCAGCAGGTGGAAGCGCACCAGGCCGCTTCGGTCCGCCTTGATGAACCCATACCGTTTATTCCAGCGTTCCAACTCAGAGAGGTAGAGGGTGAACGCGGAGACGATCGAATCGTCTTGAGGAAGACCCAGCGCCGAGAGACCCTGTTTGATTTCAATGGTGTCATGCATCATGGTGTTTGTTTCCGGCGCGGTCTTGTACCCATCATACGTACGGCGTGATGATCAGTATACAGTAAAATGATGTGAGGAAACAATAAACGATAACGCCTTCGTTCTGCTTCCCCTTATCGCAAGACGGCTTCCCGTCGACGCGGAAGATCCCCTCCGGCGCCGCGAGACCTTGATTGATCAAGTAATTGGCACAGCAAGGACGCCCGGGTCTGTTTGCCTGAATTCACTGTTGAGCATGCATCGATCTGACTCATTCGTGAATGAAAAGAGGAATACTGATTATGAATCGGCTTTTTTCCTGGTAAGATGGACGATGAGTACGGCGACGTCCGCATTACGCACCCCGGGAACCCTCGCCGCCTGACCCACGGAATGAGGCCGCACCTTGGCCAGCTTTTCTCTGGCTTCGGCGGAGATCCCGTCCAGGGAACCGAAATTGAAGTCACGGGGAATGGACAGTTTTTCCAGACGGCGGGTGCGCTCCACCACCATTTCTTGTTTTTTAATATACCCCTCGTATTTGATGTCGAGTTCGGTCCGTTCTCTCACGTCCTCCCTGAATTCCGCCAAAGCCGGTTCCAGGCCGGTCAGGACGGCCAGGTTAACGCCCGGGTCTTTGAGGGCGTAGGCGAACGGACGGGTAACGAATGAGGCGAGCAGAGGCGTTTGGACGGCCTCCTCCGGTTTCACTTTCCGGGTTTTCAGGAGCTCCTTGATTTCATCGATCTTCTGTTGCTTCCTAAGGAACCGTTCGTAGATCTCCTGACTTTGCAGACCGGTCCGGCGGCCGATTGCGGTCAGCCGGGCGTCCGCCGTGTCATGACGCAGGGAGAGGCGGTGTTCGGCGCGGGATGTGAAGAGCCGGTACGGTTCAGTCGTGCCGAGGGTCACCAGATCGTCGATCAATACTCCAATGTAGGCTTCGGCGCGTGAAAGGACGATGGGCGGGGCGTCCTGGAGCCGGCGTGCCGCATTGAGTCCGGCCATCAAACCCTGGGCCGCCGCCTCCTCGTAGCCGGAGGTGCCGTTGGTTTGTCCGGCCACGAACAGACCGGATAGGCGTTTTGTCTCCAGGCTCGGGAAAAGTTGAAGCGGATTGAGGTAATCGTACTCCACCGCGTAACCCGGGCGGACGATAATGACGTCTTCCAAACCAGGAACGGTACGCAGGAACTTGTCCTGCACTTCTTCCGGCAGGGAGGATGATATGCCGTTCAGGTACATCTCTTCCGTGGTCAAGCCCTCGGGCTCAACGAAAATCTGGTGGCGGGTGCGGTCCGGAAAACGCATCACCTTATCCTCAATCGAAGGGCAATACCGCGGCCCGACCCCGACGATCTTCCCGCTGTAAAGCGGCGAACGTCCGATGTTCTCCCGTATGACCCGGTGCGTGTCTTCATTGGTGTAGGTAATCCAGCACGGGACGGACGGCCGGTCAATCGTGTCATGGGAAAATGAGAAGGCCCGGACCACGGGATCCCCCGGCTGCTCCTCCATCCGTGCCACATCCAGTGAGCGGCGTAGTACGCGCGCCGGCGTGCCGGTCTTGAGGCGCCCGACAGTGAAACCCAGACGCCGCAGCGATTGCCCTAAGCCCTCGGCCGCCGGTTCGCCCAATCGACCGCCGGGCGCCGTCCAGGCGCCGATAAAGAGCTTGGCTTCCATGAAGGTCCCCGTCGTGAGCACCACCGTTCGCGATCGAAAACGGCGGCCGCGTGCCGTCATTACCCCGGCCGCGACGGTTCCGGAGTCGTTCACCAGAAGATCCGTGACCGTGTCCTGGAAGAGAAAAAGATTATTTTCGGTTTCGAGAGTGTGCTTGGCCAGATGGGCGTAGGCTTCCTTGTCCGCCTGGGCCCGCGGCGCCTGGACCGCCGGCCCCTTGCTGCGGTTGAGCATGCGGAACTGAATTCCGGTCCGGTCAATTAATCTAGCCATTTGGCCGCCCAGGGCATCTATCTCACGGACCAGATTCCCTTTGGCCAGTCCGCCGATGGCCGGGTTGCAGGAAAGCCGGCCCACGGCGTCCAGACTTTGCGTGATGAGGAGGGTGGAAAAGTCGAGTCTGGCCAGAGCCAGGGAGGCCTCAATGCCGGAATGCCCGGCGCCAATGACAATTGCATCAAAGTCCATAGAGTACGCAATCCATAAAAGCAGCAATGAACGGCATTGTTCTTGGCGCTGCGCCAAGCCTGCAATGGTGGAATATGCAATATACATCAGGAACGAAATTTATGAAAGCAGATACATCTTGCTTGGCGAGGCGCTGCAGTTTTTACGTTTTGCTTTAGGATGATGATCGGTATGAAGATTGAGCGGCCGCCGGTTCGGTTATTTCCCCACGCAGAAATTTGAAAAGACCGCCTCCAGAACGTCCGCGCTTGAGACTTCCCCCGTAATCCTCCCCAACTCGTTCACGGCTTCCCGTAGATCTTCGGCCAGAAGATCGTAGGACGTATTTGTCTCAAAGCCGGCGCGAGTGCGGTGTATGGCGGCCAGCGCCGCTTCCAATGACTCTTTTTGTCTCAGTGAATCAATCAACGCGGCGGACGTTTCGCCGCCCGTTTGCTCCCCCACCAGGACCCGGCGGATAGCGGTTT
>CAYQRT010000044.1:0-14220 GCA_964419695.1 uncultured Spirochaetaceae bacterium
GTCCAGCGTGTCGGTGGCGGAGAACGCCGGCCGGATGCTCGAAAAAATCGTGCCCGACATCCAGAAGACCGCTGAACTGGTACAGGAGATCAGCGCCGCCTCCCGGGAACAGAACAGCGGCACCGAACAGATCAATCAGGCGATTATGCAGCTGGACCAGATCATCCAGCAGAACGCAGCGGCGGCCGAAGAGATGTCGGCGACCGTGGAGGAACAATCGAGTCAGGCTGAGAACATGTCGTCCATGAGCGACGGGCTGGCCTCCCAGGCGGAGGAGATGGCGTCCATGAGCGAAGAGCTGGCCGCTCAGGCCGGCAACCTCCGGGAGGCAATGGCTTTCTTTAAAATCGAGGGACTGGAAAGATTGCTGGCCGCTGAAAAGAACAAGCCCGTGAAGCGCACCGTTTTGGAATCCCGTACGCACACCGCGTTGAAGCGGGTGGTGGAGGCTAAGCCGGTTTATAAAGCGAATGCGGCGGAACCCGCTGCCGCGGAAAACGCGCCGGTTCCCAAAAGAACGTCGGGCGTACGCATGACTCTGTCGGAAACCAAGGATTCCGCAGATAAGCTGGATGGCGATTTTGAGAAATATGAGAAGGAATAATCGGTTGCCGCGCGAAACCGCACAATGTCCGGATACATGAATGTTTCGTTGAGTGTCTGGAATACACTGAACCAATGATCGGAGGAGAGCACATGGAAATAAAGGGAATGAACATCTACGGTCGAATACTCGCGAAACAGTTGATGATTGTTTTTTTTCTGGCCACGCCTGTCATGGTCTATTTCATGCTTGTGAATATGACGTTCGCGCTGCGGAATCTAGCGCTTTTTTTCGGTTTAGTGGTGATATTCTTCGTCATTTTACTCTCATGCGTGTTGGGAGTTAAATACCGTTATCTTCGTCCCGTATTCCACTGTTTAAGGCTTATGGAAGACGATAAGGCTGACGAAGGGTCGATTCGAAAAGCCATTGAGAGTTGCCAGAAATTACCAATGGTGGACGGCTTGACGATCCTGTTCGTCATTGTTCTGGGGGCGAATTTGGTCGTGTTTGTCCCCTTTGTGGCTTCCGGGCAAATTGACGTATCGGAGATGATTATGTCCATTGGCTTGGTAAGCCTGACCGGTTTGGTCCTGATGCCGTTGTTTTATTTTTTTGCAGAACGTGAAACCCGTCGCTTTATGATACTGCCCGGCATCGGCGACAGGTGGCGCGTCAATGAGGACAGGCAATTCGGTATTTCCTGGAAAATTCTTTTCGGTGTCCTGCCCATAGTCATCTACCCCCTGGGCGCCTTGACCTTGGCTATTATTTTTCTGAAGACGTCAACCTTGTCCAGCACGCAGGGCCAGTTGGGGTTGGCGCTGCTTATTTTCATTACCTGTGCGCTGTCGGTTATCGTGGGGATATTGATGGCAAATAATATATCCAACTCCATACGTGACGCGGCGAAAGCCGCCAAAAAAATCAACTCCGGCGATTTAAACGTTCGGTTGTCGGTGACGACCAAGGATGAAGTGGGTATCATGGTGGGTGCGCTCATCGATATGACCGATAAGCTGAAGGATGTGGTGGGCAATGTGGCGGCGTCCGCGGCCGGCGTCTCATCGGGGAGCCAGCAGCTTTCGGCTTCAGCCCAGCAGATATCCCAGGGTACCGAGGAACTCACCGCCACATCGACGCAGTTGTCGCAGGGAGCTTCTGAACAGGCGGCCGCGGCGGAACAGGTCTCCAGTTCCATGGAGCAGATGGGAGCCAATATCCGCCAGAACGCTGATAATGCGATTGAAACGGAAAAAATCGCCCTTAAAGCGGCGGCTGACGCGCGGGAGGGCGGGGAGGCGGTGGTGAAAACGGTCAAGGCCATGAAGGAGATCTCGGACAAAATCTCGGTCATTGAGGAGATCGCCCGTAATACCAATCTGTTGGCGCTGAACGCAGCCATTGAGGCGGCGCGCGCCGGCGAACACGGCAAGGGGTTCGCGGTAGTGGCCTCGGAAGTGCGAAAATTGGCCGAACGCAGTCAGAAGGCCGCCGGTGAGATCAGCGAACTCTCCCTCACCAGCGTCGAGATAGCTGAAAAAGCCGGTCGGATGCTGGAAAAGATCGTACCGGACATTCAGAAGACCGCGGAATTGGTTCAGGAGATCAGCGCGGCCTCCAAAGAACAGAACACCGGCACGGAACAGATCAACAAGGCGCTCATTCAATTGGAACAAATCATTCAGCAGAACGCCGCCTCCTCCGGGCAGATTTCTTCTACTATCTTGGAACAATCGAGTCAGGCGGAGGAAATGGCCTCTATGAGTGAAGAATTGGAAAGCCAGGCTGAAAACCTTGACTGCGCGGTTTCTTTTTTCAAGTTCGCGGGTTTGGAAAAGATGATCAATGGCAACCGGAAACGGCTGCACCTGGATAATATTACAGGGGATACAAAGCCGGCCTTGCGAGCGCCGCCGGCGCGATACGGCGCGAAAAAAGAAATACGGGCAGACGCAACCAATGAAAAAATCAGCCGGCATACCCGTGATGCCGTGCCGGCGGATGGCGTGAAGATCAATCTTGAAAATTTTCATAAACAAAACGACGAAACCGACAAAGACTTTGAGCAATACACATAGGGAGGATACCATGGCAGTTGATTCAACGACACAGATGGCCACCTACCTTACGTTTACCCTGGGAGACGAGCAGTACGCGGTGGACGTGACCAAGGCCCGTGAGGTGCTGGAAATCACCAGCATCACCAAGGTGCCGCGGACGCCTGAGTTCATGCGCGGCGTCATCAACCTGCGCGGCAGCGTGGTGCCGGTCTGCGACATGAAGACCAAATTCGGCATGGGCCAGACGGCACGTACCGTGGACAGCCGGGTGGTGGTGATGGAGATCGTGTACGGCGGGGAGAATGCGGTGGTGGGTGTGTTGGCGGACTCGGTGCAGGAGGTGATCGAACTGGATTCAGCTCAGATTGAACCGCCGCCCAAGATCGGCATGAGCATTGACACCGAATTCATCCGCGGTATGGGCAAGCGCAACGAGGATTTCATCATCATCCTCGACATTGACCGCGTCTTCTCGCCGGAAGACATGGCGCACATGGAGGAGGCCGCCCAGGCGGCCCCGGCCGGGGAATAATCGAAACGATCGCGACCCGGGACGGGGGAAGGACATGCAGGCATGAGCGACGCATATAGGGAAACATTCCGCGAGGAGTCGAAAGAACTGCTGGAGGCGTTGGAAAAATCGGCGCTGGATTTAGCGGCCGATCCGTCCAACGGTCAGCTGGTGAACGCCATCTTCCGCGCCCTGCATACCATTAAGGGCACGGCGGCCATGTTCGACCTGGAAGATGTCTCCTGCTTTGCCCATGAACTGGAAAATCTCTACGTCAAGATCCGCGACGGTATTGTGCCCGGCAGCAAGGAAACCGCGGAACTCACGCTGCGGGCAGCGGACTTTCTCCGCGCCTGCATCACCGCCTTTCTGGATGGGCAGGAGTACGACGGCGTCATCAACGGCAAGCGGGAAGAACTTTTAGAACGGCTCCGCATTCTCAATCCCTCCGCGCCGGAAGATGCTTCCCCGTCGGCGCCGGCGGTCACTGACCAGGAGGAAGGCGGGAGGAACGCGACGTATCGCATCCGTTTCCGGCCTCCCGAGGATATTTTTCTCAAGGGAATCAATCCCGAGGCCATCCTTCGGGAATTGGCGGCCTTGGGGCCGTGCCAGATCCTGGCCTTGCTCGAAAAAATCCCTTTCCTGGAAGAATTGGATCCGGAACGCTGTTACGTGGGATGGGACATCCTCCTCACCACCGGTCGGGGGTTGAACGCGGTCCGGGACGTCTTCATTTTCGTTGAAGATCAAAGCAGCATTTCTATCGACGTGATTTTCCAGGAATCCGGAGAGGGCGGCCAGGAAACCGAACTCGTTCAAAAAAGGCTGGGTGAGATCCTTCTTGAGCGCGGTGACATCACGGAAGACGATCTCTCGCGGGCCCTCCAGATGCCCCAGCGCCTGGGAGACGCCTTGAGTGAGGCCAACCTGGTCGACCGGCAGACCATTCTTACGGCATTGGCCGAACAGGAATATTTAAAAAAATTAAAGCAGATCCGGCTGACCGATCTCAAACTCGCCAGTATCCGGGTTAAATCGGAAAAGGTGGACGAACTCATCAACCTGGTGGGGGAGCTGGTGACCCTGCAGGAGCGGTTGAAGACCACCGCGGCCCATCTGGGATCGGAGGAGCTCATGCTGGTGCTGGAGGAGAACGAGCGCGTGGTGGAACGGATGCGCAACGGAGCCATGACCATGCGCCTCCTGGCCCTGGACACCATCTTCACCCGGTACAAGCGCGTGGTCCACGACCTGGCCGCTGATCTGGGCAAAAAGGTGGAGCTCATTGTGTCCGGGTCGGAGACGGAGCTGGATAAAAGCATCATCGAGCGGCTGAACGAACCGCTTGTCCACCTCATCCGTAATTGCCTGGACCATGGAATCGAATCGGCCGCGCAACGGGAGAAGATCGGCAAGCCACCCGGGGGCCGGGTGACGCTCAATGCCTATCACGCGGAGGCCAACGTGGTCATAGAAGTGACGGACGACGGGCGCGGGCTGGACCGGGAGGCGATCCTGGCCAAGGCCCGGGAGCTGGGCCTGCTGAGCGATGACCGGTCGCTGTCCGATGAAGAGGCGTTCTCCTTCATCTTCGCTCCGGGGTTTTCCACGGCCGCCGCGGTCTCGGAGATTTCGGGCCGGGGCGTGGGCATGGACGTGGTCAAGCGTATTATCGAGTCCCTGGGCGGCCGGGTGACGGTGAAGAGCGCACTGGGGGCGGGCACCACGGTGACCCTGAAAATACCCCTGACGCTTTCAATTATCGAGGGTTTGTTCGTGCGGGTGGCCGGCGATCTCTTCGTCATTCCCCTGTCTATTATTGAGGAGTGCGTGGAGATCCCTCATGAGCGGGGCGAGCGGATCGAGACGGGACGGGTCCTGTCCGTGCGCGGTGAAATATTACCCTATATCCGCCTGCGCGAGTTTTTCGGGATCGAGGGGGAGCTGCCCCATTTTGAAAAAGTGGTGGTGGTCCGCACCGACCGGCGGATCGGGCTGGCGGTGGACGAGGTGGTCGGCAATTCCCAGGTGGTCATCAAGTCCCTGGGAGGCATGTTCGCCGGACTGGAGGGCCTGCTGGGCGCCACGGTCACGGGCGACGGTACGGTGTCGCTTATTTTGGACGTGGACCGCATCACCGCCGTGGCCCGACGGGAGGAAATCTCGCGCGTGCGTTCCGGAGAACCGCGCCATGGCTGATGGCACCATCGATGTATACGCCCTGCCCGCCATGTCGGACAGGGTGTTCCAAAAGCTGGCGGCGTATCTCACCGAACATCTGGGAATCAAACTGCCCGAAGCCAAACGGGTCATGCTCCAGTCGCGGGTGATGAAAAGGCTCAAGGCGTTGGGGCTGCGGAGCTATGAGACGTATTGCGATTTTCTGTTTTCCCCCCGGGGGCAGGATGAGGAACTGGCCCACCTTTTCGACGTCACCACCACCAACAAGACCGAGTTTTTCCGCGAAGCCGCCCATTTCGACATTCTGCGGGAGCGGATCCTGCCGGAAATAACCGCCCGGCGGGACGTCTCACGCCAACGTCCCCTGGTGGTCTGGAGCGCCGGCTGCTCCACCGGGGAGGAACCGTATACCCTCGCCATAACCTTGGCCGAATACGCGAGAAGCCGCCCCGGACTTGAATTTACCATTCTGGCCAGCGACATCTCCACGCGCGTACTGGAGATCGCGAAGCGGGCCGTGTATGCCGAGGACCGTATAGAGGGCTTTCCGTTCGAACTCCGTCGCAAATACCTTTTGCGCAGCAGGGACCGTGAAAAGCGGCAAATTCGCATCGTGCCCGCGTTGCGCTCCCTGGTGCGTTTTTTCCGCCTCAACCTTATGGATGAACGGTTCGTGCTGCCGGTCAAACCGGATATCATCTTCTGCCGGAACGTGATCATCTATTTCGACCGCGACACCCAGCTGGAACTGGTCAAGCGTTTCCATCGCTGCCTGCAGCCGGGCGGGTATCTCTTCACCGGCCATTCCGAAACTTTCTGCAACATGGACGTGCCCTTCAAGCAAATCCTGCCCACCGTGTACGTCAGGTCGGGCGGGAAGTAGGCGGCGGCGTGAACCTGGACGGGCACGAGAAGGTCAAGGTGCTGATCGTGGATGACTCCGCGGTGGTGCGGCGTACGCTCTCGGACATCATCAACGATGATCCGGAGCTTAAGGTGAGCGCCACGGCCCCGGATCCGTACATCGCGGTAATAAAAATCGAAGAGGAACTGCCGGACGTCATCATCCTCGACATCGAAATGCCGCGCATGGACGGCCTCACCTTCCTGGAAAAGATCATGACCCAGCGCCCCATTCCCGTGGTCATCTGTTCCAGCCAGGCCGAGGCGGGCCAGATCAATGCCCTGCGCGCCCTGGAGTACGGCGCCCGCGAGATCATCCGCAAGCCCAAGCTGGGGGTGAAGGAGTTTCTGGAGGAGGCGCGGATCATCGTGACGGACGCGGTCAAGGCCGCGTATTACGCCCGTTTCAAGCACAAGGCCTTGCCCCGGGGCCGGCTGGTACAACCCAAACTCACGGCGGACGTCATCATCGCCAAGTCCGCCCGGCCGAAAAGCATTGAGACCACGGAGAAGGTGATCGCCCTGGGGGCCTCCACCGGCGGCACGGAAGCCATCCGGGCCGTGCTCGAGGCCATGCCCCCGGACGCGCCGGGCATCGTCGTGGTCCAGCACATGCCCGAGCACTTTACCCGCACCTTCGCCCAGCGCCTGGACCAGTTGTGCCGGATTACGGTCAAGGAGGCGGAGCAGAACGATTCGGTCATCCGGGGACGGGCCCTCATCGCCCCGGGCAACCGGCACACCCTGCTCAAGCGGAGCGGCGCCCGCTACTACGTGGAATTGAAGGACGGTCCCCTGGTGTCGCGTCACCGCCCGTCGGTGGACGTGCTCTTTCGTTCCGTGTCCCGCTACGCCGGCGTCAACGCCGTGGGCGTGATCATGACGGGCATGGGAGACGACGGGGCGCGGGGTCTCTTAGAGATGAAACAATCCGGGGCCCGCACCTTGGCTCAGGACGAGGCCTCCTGCATCGTGTTCGGCATGCCCAAGGAGGCGATTAAAATGGGCGGGGTCGACGAGGTCGTTTCCCTGGACCGCATTCCGGCGGTCCTGCTCAGGCAATGACGGCCGTCTTCGGCGGCTAACGCTCATGCGTCCCGTTGTCGATAATGGTGGTACGGGGCGCTGTGCTCCGAATCCGTCCGTCACACGGCCCTGGTCGGGCCGGGCGCCGGGCGCCGGAGGGGAACATTGATGAAAACGTATTCCAGCGCGGCTGTCTTTGAGATTGAACGCAAAACGAGCATAGCCTGTCCGGTCTGCGGCGGCGGCGAAACACGGCCGCATATCCGTCTGCCGGAGTGCGCCTTTGTCCGCTGCCTGACCTGCGGCCTCGTCTACCAGAATCCCCAACCCCTGTTCGATGACCTGAAGGGACGGTACGCGCGCGCCTACTTTGAATACGAAATAGAAAACGAGGACAATTTTTTCGAGCTCATGCGTCTGGGCCTGCGCGACATCGGCTTTGACGAATCCTTTTTCACGAGCGTGCCCGGCAAGACCTTCCTGGACATCGGCTGCGCCACCGGTAAACTGCTGGACGTGATGCAGCATCTGGGATTCTCGGTGCAGGGGGTGGAGATCTGCGAGGAATCGGCCCGCTACGGCATGGCCACCCGGCGGGTACCCATCTTCATCGGGCCGCTGGAGGCGGCCGCCTTTCCGGAGAACGCTTTTTCATTCATACATTTTTCGCACCTGATCGAGCACGTGCCCGATCCGTATCGTTTTCTTCAGGAGGTGAAGCGTATTCTTGCGCCCAACGGGTACGCCATCATCACCACGCCCAACATTGACGGGCTGCAGGCCCGTCTTTTCCGCGCGGCCTGGCGCAGCGCCATCCCCGACCACCTCTTCCTCTTTTCCAAAAAAACCCTCGGGCGGCTGCTGGCCAGCGTGGGGCTCACCGTGCACCGCATCATCACCTGGGGCGGTCTGGCCCGGGGCAGCGTGCCCGCCTGGCTGAAGCGTCCGGTCGACGTGCTGGCCAAACGCCTGGGATTCGGGGACGTCATGCTCATGCTGGTGGGAAAGTAGAAACGGGAGCGCCGGCTTTGAGCATCCGGTTTTCAGGACAAGGGCGCCTCTCGTTCGTAGTGAATATGGTGTTCCATTTCGATCAGCTGGAAAGTTTTGAACAGGGTGTCGCTGCAGCCACGGATTTTAAGTTGGCGGCCTTCGGCCCGCAGTTTGTTGAAGAACAGAAAAAGTTTGCCGATGTTCGATGAGTTGATGGCCGGGACATTCAGGCAGTTGAGAATGACGGTCCGGAACGTACTTTGCTCAAGTTCGGTCAATACCTCTTCCAGTTCGCGCACCGATTCGTCGCCGGAGAGTGAGCCTTCCAGCGCCACGATGATTTCATTATCGCCCGTTTCATGTTTTTTAATGTTCATTTTTGCTCCGGATATTTTGTACGGCTATCTCTTCTCATAATAGTTATTTCCGCCGCTTTGGACAATCCCCGGTTCTGAGGAGCACCCCGGCTGCGCCGGCCGTGAACCGGGAAAGCGAGGACGTCCGTCACCGGGTGTCGGTCAGATAGGCTCGCGCCGCGGCCAGACGGTTCAAGTGACCCTGGATGATTCGTTGGTAGTCGAGGTCGCGGGTTTCAATGCGGAAGTTTTCATCCTCCCAGGCCTGGATCTCCTCCAGGTGCAGGAAACGAAGCGGGAACGCCTCGGCCGACCAGCGTTTGGCCTCGCCCCAATAATGAAGCGCCTGCCGGTAGGCCCATTCGGCTGTGTTGAGACTGTCGAGAATCGCCTTATTCCAGGGGCCTTCCTTGTTGTAGAAATAAATCTCAAATTTATCGAACTTGGCGCCCATGAGCAGGTACTGTTCGATGATTTTAAGATTGCAATGCATGCGGAAGAGTCGCGTGTAGCGGCGGTACTCCTCCTTGTTTTTAACGCGGGCTATGGCGTAGAGGGGGTTGGCAAAATCCGCCTTGAGCGCCAGTTCCAGGTAGTAAATAATTTCCAGCGCGTCATCCGGGTAGTGGTAGAGGTGCTGGTGATAGAGTTTGTAATACTGTTCCGCGTAGAGGATGCGGTCGGCCGCCAGGGGAACGGCCGAGATAATAAACAGCATGACGATCGGGATGAGATAACGCCGCTTCACCCTTTTACTATCGGCAGGGTGGAGAGAATAGTCCAGATCCGGTCCCGGATTTTTTCAGGACCCAGGGTGCCGTCCACGCGTTCGATGGCAAGCGGCGCGTCGCGGTACGCGGCCAGGGCCCGCTCGTATCCCCGGGATACGCGTTCCTGTATTTTGGAATCATCGAACAGTTCGGTTGAGCCCCGCCGGCGCCGGCGTTCGGCGCACACGGCCACGGGGGTGTCTATATAAATGAGAATTGCGGGCAGGGGGAATCCCCGGTTCAGCGACAGAATGTACTCGAAGTCGGTTTCCAGGGACTGGTAGGCCAGGCTGGAAAAGAGGTAGCGGTCGCAGATGACCAGGCGGCCCGCGGCCAGCAGCGCCTCGATGCCCGCCTCGGGCGCGGACAGGTGCTCCTCCCGGTCCGCGGCAAAAAGCCGGGCCAGGGTGCGGGAAGAGACGGTTTTTTTCCCGGTCAGGATCTCCCGGATCAAAACGCCCACCGGACCGGCGGTGGGTTCGCACGTGGCCGCGGCCGGCACATCATGATCCACGAGCTCTCGGGTGACGAGTTCCAGCTGGGTGGAGGTGCCCGATCCGTCCAGGCCTTCGAGAACGATGAAATTGTCAAGCACTCTCTGTGCCGCCGCGTTCATTCTGAGGCCCACCATATCACGGGACCCTCACGTCCCGCAACCGGCGCCGCGCTTTACACCCGCGGCGTTTTCCTTTATATTTTGGGAACTTCGAAAACCATCGATTTATCAATGGAGGGTTTTTGAAGTTCATGGCGCATCCATTCGTCACGGGGGGCTATCCGGGGCGTTGGGTGCGCCCGCGTCCGGACCGCCGGAATATTTTATTAGAGATGAACGTTGTAATCGTCGCCAAAATTGTACTGTTCTCCCTTTGTCTCCTGTTCTCCGCGTTTTTCTCCGGTTCGGAGACCGCGGTATTTTCTCTGACCATGCTGGAACGGGAGAAGCTCAGGCGGCGAAGCCGCGTCCCTGTCAAACGCCTTCTGGGCCTGCTGACTTCCCGCCCTGACGATTTGCTGGTGACGATCCTCACCGGCAACATGATCGTCAACATGTTCGCTACCGCGTTGTTCGAACGCCTGCTGCCGGAGTTTGTCGTGTTCGGCAACGAAACGGCCGTCTTTCTGGTCCCTATCATCTCCATGACCCTGATCCTGCTCATCGCCGGTGAAATGCTGCCCAAAAGCATCGCCTTGCGCAACGCCTCCTCCATGGTGGGGCTGATCAGCGTCCCCCTCTCCCTCGTGTACCGGATGCTGACGCCGCTGCGGGTGGTACTCTCCGCCTTGAAGCGGTTGATGGCGTTCACGCCCGGCAAGGCCCTGGACGACCGCGAGACCATTCGGGCCGCCATCCGTATCGGCCTCAAGGAGGGAATCATCGATCAGCTGGATTACAACCTGTTCGATTCGTTCTTCAACTTCAACCGGATGACGGCCGAGGACATCATGCTGCCGCGCATCGCCATATCGGGCGTGGACTCGGAAACGCCCATCGCGGAGATCCTCTCCCATTGCGAACACATGTCGCGCGACGCCGCGCATTCGCTCCTCCTGGTCTTCCGCGAGACCATCGACCAGCCGCTGGGCTACGTTGAGATCAAGGATCTGGTGCCCTTCCGCTACCGGGTGGCCCGCGGTACGCTCGCCGACGTCATCCGTCCCTGTCACGCGGTCCCCGCCACCAAGAAACTTAACGAGCTGCTGCGTGAAATGAAGGCGCGCCGCAGCGGCATGGCCCTGGCCCTGGATGAATACGGAGGAACGGCCGGGCTGGTGACCTACCAGCGCCTGATCGAATGTATTCTTTCCTCGTTTTTCGCCGCCCAGGGCGAGACCGTACGCAAGACCGGCCGCAACGCCTACACCGTACCCGGCGGCGTTGACTTGAAGGTGGTGCTGCAGACGTTTTCCTTGAAGGTGACGAGCGAAGCGCGCACCGCGGCCGGACTCATTCTGGAGCAGTTGGGGGAGATCCCGGAGCCGGGGACGCGCGTCAGAATCGGCCACGTGCAGTTTACCGTGACCAAGATGCAGAATAACCGGATTGTTGCCTTGAAGGCCGAGGTGCAGCCGTGATCATCGCGGGAATCGTGTTCTGCGTGCTGGCGGCGGGGTTTTTCGCCGGGATGGAGACGGGGCTGATTGCGGCCAACCACATGGTCATCTACCAGCAGAAGGAGAAGGGCCGCTGGGGCGCGCGATGCGCGTATTTCCTCCTGCAGAAACCGGACCGGTTGCTGGCCACTACGCTGATCGGCACCAACGCGGCCGTGGTTACCGCCACCATCCTCCTGCTTGTTCTTCTGCGCGGGTGGAACGTCCCTCCCTCTGTGGAGTGGGCGGGCGTTTTCGGACTGACCCTGGTGATCCTCATCTTTGCGGAGATCGTACCCAAATCCTTCTTCCGGACGTTCGCCGATTCGGTCACCCTCCGCTGCGCTCCGCTGTTGACCGTGTGCTATGGCATCTTCCTGCCCCTCGGGTTGTCGCTTAACGCGCTGATCAGCGTGCTGCTCTTCGTGCTGGGCCGCCACCGGCGGGTTAAAAAGCTGCCCCGTTCCCGCGAAGACCTGCGGCTCCTGTTACGGCTGCGGTCGCGGGAGCTGGCGCTGCCCCCGGAGGACCAGCGGCTGATCGACGATTTGTTCGCCTTTCCGGAAACAAAAGCCCGCGAGGTCATGGTCCCCATCAACCGGTCCCCCCTCTGTCCCGTGGAGATGCCGCCCGTCGAGGCCGTGACTCTGGCGGCCGAGACGTCCGCCCGCTTTCTGCCGGTCTACGTCCGCCGCAGCGACAACATTATCGGGTACGTTGATATTGAGGACCTGTTATGCGCTCCGCCCCCGGGCCTGCGGCCGGTAATGCGCGAGGCGGTTTTCTATCCGGAGACCAAACGCATTCCGGGACTGCTTCTGGAGATGAACCAGCGCGATCTGAATCTGGTCTTTCTCTGCGACGAATACGGACTTATTTCCGGTCTTATCACCCGGGCGGAAATCATTTCCGACATCGCCGGAACGGGGGAGGAGGGAACGGGCGGCGAGGAAGCGGGCCCGGCCGGAACGCCGTCCAACCGCTTCATCGTGTCCGGCATGATGAACATTGATGATTTCTCCGAGCGCACGGGCATTATGCTGGAGAAGGGGGGGGGATATGACACGGTGGGAGGTTTTCTGTGCGAAAAGACGGGCGAGATCCCCAAGGTGGGCGCCGAATTCAACGCGGGAACGGCCGTATTCCGGGTGCTGGAACGGGACAAAAAACAGGTTAAAAGGGTGGAGGTAGTTCGATCGGAAACCGAGGAGTAATCGTGGAAAAAAACGACTGACTCACGGTTTTTTGTAACGAAATCCTTATCCGGGTCTTTATATTGTGAATGCGGATACAGGGCCGGGTCCGGGCGGCCGGTTCTTCGGTCCGTGGAAAGCCGCGCATATTTTGGGCGGTTACCCTATAATTTTACGGGTGATTATGCTATATTAATAGCAGGCAGCCGGATATGGTTCCGGTGTCATGAAGGTCCGTCCGCACGGGGACCCGCCGAGAGTGAGTGAAGAACGTCCGTTGGAAACCGCGGATGGAGGCAAAAGAAAGCGGTGAATCCGCACAGAGTCCGGAAAAAACACATTATTATTGTTCTCTCGGTTATCCTCGGCCTGGTGGCTGTCATGGTCGTCTTTGCAGGCGTAACCCGCGGCGTCATGACCTCATTGCGGGAATCTCTTCTCTCGGATTTTACGCGGCAGACCGGCTACGCCATCTCCTATGACTCAATTTCACCCTCGTTTTTCCGTTTCCTGGAAATACGCAACCTTTCCATCATCAGCCTGGACCGGGAACGGCGCACCGTGGCCCGGGTGGAGACCCTGCGCGTGCATTACCGTTTCTTCGACCTGTTTTTCCTGGCGGACAAACTGAACGCCGTGGAAGGGATAGAGGCGGAGCGCGCCCGTTTTTCAATTGACGCGGTCAAGGACGCCTCCCTGCTCGGCCTGCTGGAAGGCCTCCTCAAGGATCCCGGGGAGGAGCACGTCCTCTCCCCGAATTTCACGCTGACGGGCGGGAACTGCCAGATTACCTTTACGGATAACGCCTCGCTCTGGTCCCTGAAGGACCTGTTCGTCACCGCCTCCAATTCGGGATCGGCGCTCTTCTTTACGCTGCACAGCCGGGGAGAGGCCGGGCCGGCGGATCGGCCCGGCGACCCTGAGTATACCACCGGCCTGGATATCAAGGGCAGTGTGGACCGGTCCTTTTCCCGCGTCAACGCGGAACTGGCGGTGGAATCGCTTAATGCCGGCGACGTCATCCTCAAGGACCAGCAGTTTCTTATCAACCTCAAGGACAACACCGCGGACATCACCAAAGTGCAGGACCGCTCGCCCGTGGACCTCTCCCTTTCGTACAACATCGAGCGGCGGGAACTGACGGCGGACGTGCTGGCTCAGGATCTCAGGCCCGGAGACCTTATAGAATTTTCCGACAACCTGGCTTCGCTGCGTCCGGCCTTGGCGGGCAGCGTCACCGCCAATGGGAAGCTGCGTTATCTGGCGGACGACAATGATCTGGATTTCTCGCTGACGCTGTCCGCCCGTCTGCCGGAAAGCGTTTCCACCGCGGCCTTCGGGGTCGACGCCCGGGTGACCGGCACCGAAGAACGGGCGGTCTTCTCTCCGATAATCATTACCTCGTCACTGGGAAACGCGGAGTTCAACGGGAACGTGGTGTTCAGTACGCTGTTCCCCGAAGGGTACCTGCGCTTCACCAATGTCAAAACCAGCGTTACCGAAGACATCAATGCGGACCTGTCAATCGCGCGCGATGAACACGGCGTGAAGGTGACCGGGGATAGAATTCTCATCGGCTCAAC
>CAYQRT010000045.1:0-14181 GCA_964419695.1 uncultured Spirochaetaceae bacterium
ACATCATGAAAGCCACCAACGCCAACTCGATCACCCTGGTCATCTGGGACAAGGATAAAAGCGAGAACCTCATCACCGAACTCAAATCCAAGTACGAACTGGTGACCGTCATCCGGCAGGCCATTGTCTGCATCATCGGGAGTAACATCGCCAAACCCGGCGTACTCTCCCGGGCCGCCTGCGTGCTGGCCGAACACAAAATCAACGTCGACTGCATTTCCCAGTCCCTCCGCCAGGTGAGCATCCAACTCGTCATCGGGCGCGAGGATTTCACCCAGGCGGTGCGGGTGCTCAACGACGCCCTCTGCTACCGGCAGTAGGGCCTGAGAGCCCGTCGCCTTCCCTTCCGGAGGAAGTATGGAAATCTACGCCACGCGCGAGGAATATCTGGCCGCCTGCGCGGCCCGCGCCGCCCTGCCGGCCGGCTTCCGGGCCGGAACCGCTCCCTTGAGTTTTTTCCCCGCCGAATTGAGCGGCGCCAAAGAATACCGGATGAACATGTCCCTGATTCTTCTTGACCGACCCACCGCCTCGTTTCACGCTTTGTTCACGCGCAATCTTTTCTGCGGCGCGCCGGTTATTATCGGCCGGCAACGGCTGAAGGAAAAACTGTGCCGCGGCATTCTCATCAACAACAAGATCGCGAACGTGGCGGCGCCGGACGGCGTGGCGGCCCAGGAGCGGGTGCTCGCGGCCCTGGCCCGCGCCCGGGACGACCAACCGGAACTGTACTTCCCGGCCTCCACCGGCATCATCGGCTGGTCTCTTCCCGTACCCGAGATGTGCAACGTGCTGCCGGATCTGACCCAACGCCTCCAGCCCGCCTCGCTTCTGCCCGTGGCCCAGGCCATGATGACCACCGACGCCTATCCCAAGGTCCGCTCGGAGCGCTGCGGGGACGGCGTCATTGTGGCCGCGGCCAAGGGCGCCGGCATGATCGAGCCGAACATGGCCACCATGCTCGTTTTCATTCTCACCGACCTCTCGGTGAGCCGCAAAATCCTCTCCGACTGCCTGGCCCGGTCCGCGGAGGCCACCTTGAACCGGATCTCCATCGACAGCGACCAGAGTACAAGCGACATGGCCGTTATGCTTTCCTCCAATATGAAGCCGGGCGTGGACCGGCAGGCCCTGACCCGGGCCCTGACCGGTGTGCTGGGAGCCTTGGCCGAAGACATCGTACGCAACGGCGAAGGGGTGCACCACGTGATGAAGGTCCGCGTAACGCGCGCCCCTACGACGGCGCTCGCCAAAACCGCGGGCAAGGCCCTGGTGAACTCGCCGCTTGTAAAGACCGCGGTCTTCGGCAATGATCCCAATGTCGGACGATTGGTCAGTTCCCTGGGCGATTGTTTCGGAAACCTCGGGTTTCGCCTGCCGCGCGGCCGGCTTGCGGTGAGCATCGGGGGCGAATGCATCTTCTCTGAAGATCGCTTCCGGCTGGACGGAGAGAAGGAAAAGCGCCTGCTCAAGTATCTCGAGGATTGCGCCTACTCCCTGGAAGCTTGGTTTCCACCGCACGACCGCAGCGTTGAGATCGCCGTGGACCTGGGCATCGGTAACCACGAAGCCGTCATCCTGGGCGCGGATTTGAGTTATGATTATGTCAAGGAAAACGCTTCGTATCGGTCTTGAAAAAAAAACGTGAGATGTCAGTGTTCCCGGAAAATGATCCTGCCGCGGGTCAGGTCATAAGGCGACAGTTCCACTTTCACTTTGTCACCGGGAACGATGCGGATATAATGCTTGCGCATTTTGCCTGACAGATGTGCCAGGATGAGATGCCCATTAGCGAGCAGTTCCACCCGGAACATGGTGTTGGGCAGAGATTCCTTCACAATACCTTCTACTTCAATTGCTTCTTCTTTTGCCACAAAACTCCCTTTCCGATGTATTAATAGATAATACTCGGCCTTTTGTCAACCGCGCCTCCACGGTCGATGGGGGGGTGAGAGGGACCAATTTCCGCATAAGAGCTTATTTTTTTTTCAGAAAACGAAACTAGTTGACAATTTCAGTGTTTTAGTCCATATTCGAACACGCAAAAAAACAGGCGGGCGGAGGTTCCGAATGGACAAAAGATTCCTGAATAAGATGGGCGATCTGCTCGCCGACATGAAAAAGAAGATCCTGCAGAATCTGGCCGCCGAAAGCGAAGAATTCAACGAACTCATCGAAGACACCGACCCCAAGGATCTGGCGGATATTGCCTCCGACGACATAGACCGTAATATTCTGGACGCCTTGAGCAAACAGGAGGTGAAAACCCTCAGGCTTATCGAGGCGGCCCTGACCCGCATGCAGAACGGCCACTACGGGCAATGCATGAAATGCAGCGAGAAAATCCCCAAGGAGCGTCTGGAAGCCATTCCCTACGCCACGCTCTGCATCAAGTGTAAATCTTCGGAAGAACTGAAAAACAGGTAGCGCCCTCCGACGGCGCGGGAATCATCCAGCGACGACCGCATCGCGGCCGCGCGGGCCATGATCCACCGGACGGAAATGCGTCTCAAGCCCTACGCTACGGGTCTGGGCATGGAATCGGGCTTGGTCGTAAACCGGCTGGCGTAAACGCCGGCGCCCCCTTTTCCCGCCATTTTAGTTATTCAGATATGGATTACCTTTACGTTCCCGCTCGAGCGTGGTGAGCGGTCCATGACCGGGATACACGTTCGTCTCCGGAGGCAGGACCATTAATTTTTCATTGATGCTTTTCATGAGGGCCTTTTCACTGCCGCCGGGGAAGTCCGAACGGCCGACGCCCTCAAAGAACAGTGTATCACCGGTGAACAGGGTCGATTCCCGCTTGCAGTACAGGCTGATGCTTCCCGGAGAATGTCCCGGCGTCTCGATCACCTTGAGGCCGCTCTTGAACACGTCATCGCCTTCCTTGAGCGTCACGTCGGGCTCGGGGAGCATTGAAAAAAACCGTTCGAACAGCACCTGGGCTTCCCCTCCCAGGACCTTGAAATGCTTGAGATTGGAACGCTTGGCGTTTTTCCCCAGATAACTGCGGTCCGCGGCGTGGATGGCGATTTTAAGTTTGACGTTCTTGTTGCGGAAGTGTTCCCTGATGGCGCCGGCCGCCATGGTGTGGTCAAAGTGGCCGTGGGTGAATACAATGCCCACCGGTATCATGTTCAATACTTCCACGGAGGAGATAATCCGCGCGGCATCCCCGCCCGGATCAATGATGACACAGTCTTTCTTATTGAACGAAAAAAAATAGCAGTTGGTGCGCAAGTCACCAACGATTATCCGCTCGATCATGATGGCATACACTATGCTATTTACCGCAATATTTCAATCCCCGCTCCCGGCGGGACAGCTTCACTTTTCACCTGAAAACAGGTAGACTTTCACTTTACTGAAACAAACAGGAAACCAACGGTAATGATAATTCTAATTATTGCGCTGATAAGTATCGCGTTCATCTTTTTCGGCCTGATCCCGGGCATAGGGGCGTTCCTTATTCGCGGCCACTGGTACCGTTTCCGGCAGCAGTTCATCCTCTCCTCATTTCTCCCCGTGGCCGACATTTCCTTGCTGCGCTCCCCCGCCCCCGACGGCCAGTTGGGTCATTTCCGGTTCTTCGGATCGCTCGAATCCATCCAGGGAAACCACCGCCTCTGGATCACGGACAGGAATTTCACCATCGGCATCGACGTAAAAAAACTGTCTCTCTTCCTGCTCCGCTCCTACCCCATTGACGAACAACGGACGGCTTTTGAATTCTCGGAGGATACGCCTCCCGAAGACGAGCCCGACTTCCTGCCCTGGGAGAAGATCTTCTCCCTCCCTTCGGGCATCCAGATCTTCGTGAGCGGTCCGCTGACCCTCGACGCCGGGCAATTGGTGTTCCGTCAGGTCGACAAGGACCCCCTCCTCGTAATCATTTACGACGGCGCCCGCGAGACGCTGCTGAAGCGTTGCATCTGGAGCGGCCGTCAAAAAAACGAATATTACAACCAGTTCACGACCGGCTCCCTCATCCTCGGCTCCCTCGTCCTCCTGCTCATTTCCTTCCTCCTGGCCACCAGCCCGGCGGCCGCGGCCAATCCGGAATTCGTCGTGCTCTCCCTTTTCTCCCTGACGCTGAGCACGTTCCCCATCGTCTATCTCTTTCCCCCCGGGGTGCTGCTTTACCTCCTCTACCGGCATTTCTGGAAGCGCTCCCGGCTCCTCCGCTCGGAGCGCGACCTCCTGCTTTTACCGCTCCGGTACTTTCCTCCGGAAACCGACCTGACCTGCGACTATACGGTCACGACCTTGGGCAATGGAGAGAAATACACGTGTTTTAGATGGAAGCCGGGCGTGAAAAAGACGCTGTTCTCGCTCAACCCGGAAATGAAGATCCGGGGCAGCTCCCTCAGAAAAAAGAGCGCGGAGGAGATCGTCAACTACATATTCGGGATTGAGCGGGAAAACGGGGTAACCCGGTCGCAGGATCCGCTGGTCGAACTGCTCTGCATCCCCGGCAATCCCCGGCGCCTGGCCGAAGAATGCGGCCGGAAATCCATGGAATTGGGATTGGTCGCCACCATCTGTATTTTTTGCGGATTGATCATCAATTTTGCGCTCATCTTCCTGCTGCTGTTGCTATTGACTAATCCGTTGTAGAACCGCCCGCCGGCTTCTCGGGTGACGGAACGGGAATCATCTACCGGTGCCCTCCCGTTTACGCGCCGCCAATGCTTGGAATTTCTTGCCCGCCGCGCGCGTTTTCCGGCTGTACAGGGAGATGACGGCCTCCGGCGGCACCGCCTCGGGGACGATCTCGAACCCGCCGTGATGGAGGAAGAGCACCTTGGCCTGGAGATAATAATCGAAGACGTCGCTGCCGAAAAAAACAAAACCGCCGGTTTTCAATGTCCGGTGGAAGACCGACAGGGTAGGCCAGCGGAGAAGGCGGCGGCGGCGATGTTTGGTTTTGGGCCAGGGATCCGGAAAATACACATGGAAGGCGTTTACCCTGTCGGGACCCAGCCGGCCCAGTACGGCTTCGGCTTTGCCCTGGAAAATGAGAACATGCGAAAGACCCGCGGCGGATACTTTCTTGTCGATTTTTGCGCAGCGTTTGCTTTTGGTTTCAATGCCGAGCAGCGCTCCCTGCCGCATCCTCTCTCCATAGGAGGAGAGAAAATGCCCGTTCCCGCTGCCGATCTCTATTTCAATACGCGGCCGCCCCTCCAGAAACGACAGGACGGTGTCAATCTCGTTTGTAACGACGGGGTCCCCCAAAGCTCCGCTTTTCTTCCTTCTTCCGCGAGTAATTAATCACAAGCTTCTTCCCTTTGAAGTCCTTGTCCGCCAGCACGGTGATGGCCTTATCCGCGAAGTCCTTGTCGATCTCCACGAACGAATAGTTGTCGAACACGCGGATGTCTCCCAGGCTGGACTGGTCGATGGGGAGCGCGTTCCTGAACAACCCGGCGATGTCCCGGGGCCCGACGTCCCGCAGACGCCCGATTCCCAGAAACAGGGTAACGAACTCCACTTTCTTGGCCACCAGGGGATGAACCATGCCCTTGAGCAGCGAGGCGATAAACAGCGACCGCTTGCCCAGGGGTATCCCCCGTTTGACCGCGGCCAGGTATTGCTTCATCTCCTCGGGCTGGCCGCCCCGGCCGGCATTCTCCAACAACCGGGCGATGGTTCCTTTGAGTATATCTGCATTGGTGGGTGGTTGTTTTTTCTGCATATTCACTCTCTCACGCTCCTGCATCTTGTCGAGTTCCTTATCTTCTTCCGGGGTTACCAGTGTCAGGCAGTGGATGACCGCCCGATCAAGCTGGGACAGGTTGATGTGCTTTCTAAAGTCGGTTTCCCACAGGGACGGTTCACAATTGATGATATGGGAGACGCCCTCCAGACTGATCCGGGCCAGCAGGGCCTTGGGTATGACGAGCACGTCCAGGCCCTCCCGATTGACCGCTCCGCCCTCGGAGCGGCCCCGCCCTGTCTCCCGGTGCGCGGCTTTTCCTTCTATTCTGACGTGACTGAGTGCGGTGACCAGCTGTTTCGCGCCGGTGGCGGAATCCATGACCACGACCGCGGCTTCAAATCCCAGAGCTAAAAGAAGCTTTAGGGCCAACTCCTCTTTGTTGTCCGTACAGATGCTCGCATATTCGATTACGCCGTGGTCACGCGAAAAATCCTTCTCCCGAATTGTAACCGGACGCTTGAGCAACTGCTCCAGATTGCGGTAGGTCTCCTCGCGGGCAAAGGTGAATCGCACGATCTGGGCCGAATCCCTGATCTTGGAAAGAATGAAGCAGATGTCGGATTCGAATTCGGTCTCGAACGCTTCATCCTCGTCAATAAACACGCGCTCTACGCTGCCCAACTCCACATTGGCGCGGCGGATATGATCGATGAGCCGGGAGGGCGTGCTGATCACGATATCCGGCTGTTCGGTAAGCTGCCGGGCTTCCTTTTTAATCAGGTCCGAGAAGCCGATAACGACCGTGGCCGCTCCCTGGGTGAAAGCGGTCAGACTCTGGGTCAACGCCCGGTACACTTTTTGCGCCTGTTCCCGGTCCTTGGTGATCACCACCGCCTTGACGCCGGGTTTGGTTCTGTTGAGCTTGAGGAGGATGGAGACAGCGATAGCGAGGGTCTTCCCGGGGTGTATCCCCGACTCAGCGTCCACGTCCCGGCCTTCAAGAATGGCGGGCACCACCAGCTGCTGTAGAAGCGTCGGCTTTCTGAATCCCGCTTCCGCAATAAGGTGTTCATAATCGGATCGCTTTGTTCCATGCTTTTTTGTCAAGGCCATAGATACCGCTTCTCGAGTAGGAGTCTGGCCGTTTTATGATAGGTCTCGCACAAAGCCCGCCGCCGGTCAATCATGTTCCGGAAAAACGTCAGCGCCAAAAAAGGTAATCCGGTTTGGGCCTATCGTAAAACGTCATGGGAATGTCGGACTGAAATTCCCCATGATTGATAGTCTTTATAGTTAGACAAACTCAAGGGAGTTCCGGAATTGTTTATAAAGGGAACTCACTTCATTAGGCGCAAAATGAGTGTAGTATATGAAGAAACATTTTGTCAAGAATAGCTTTGGCCGGCTGTTTGAAAAAGAGGAGGTGGTGGTAAGTTTGGTGTCTTCTTACCACCACCCGATGAAGATTAAGGGATGAAGGAGACCCTATCTTTTTTCGAGATCAACTTCCTTCACCGTCAAATACTTAAGCAATTGATCGGCAGACAATTTCTGCCGGTGAAACTCGTCAAAGGCCTCTTTTTGAATCAGATAGATTCTGCCTTTTGACCCCGTGAAATACAACCCAACCGCCAGAGAATCCTTTCCGCCGGCCTTTTCCGAGGCGTATTCCAACCCGTACAGCAGCGCGTATCCGAATTGGGAATCATCTTCGGGATCGATTATGTTGTTGTAAAACACATACGTCATCCCGTCTTGACGTTCCGGTCGGGTGAAGTAGTTGTCGTATTCAATGTCTCCGGAAGGCGAATCCTGGCAGAGACGGTTGAGGTTCCCGGATGACTCCGGTACAACGAACGTTCCCTCCACCTTCACAACCGGCACGGCAAACCCGGTTGTCCCGAGAATGATACATCCCAGCACTGCAAAGAACAATACGTGAGCTCCCCTCCCGCTCATATACCCTCCTGGCAAGGTCTATATGGAGACACTATACTTCCTTTGCCCGGCTTTGACAACCCCGTTTTTCTCAGGCGGTATCATCACTTGACAAAACAATAGAGGATCAGTAGGATGTTTTTCGCTTGCTGTGGTGGTGGAATTTGGTAGACACGCTAGCTTGAGGGGCTAGTGGGGGTTCCCTCGTGGAGGTTCAAGTCCTCTCCACAGCATTTTTTTTCATGTTTTTCAAGTAATTGAAAAAGTTGTTGAAAATATCCGGCCACCCGCCTTTGTTTTACCCTTCGTTTTTTCCAACCAAGGAACCCTGTCCACTCTTACACCCGGCCGCATGGGCTCTCTTTTGCTTGAAAAACGCGGTTGCCGGTAATAAACTATGAGGGATGAAACGAAGGCGCTTGAAAGAGGTCGCGAACGCGCTGGATGAGACATCTCGGCGTTTTCGCCGGAAGGGTCTTGTGGGCCGGTTCGGCTCAGACGAGAGGCAAACAGTGATTGTTTCAGCCTCAATATTCGCGGACATACCGAAGTATTTGGTGAAGAGGCTTCGGCTCATCTCTACTGGTTGTTAAGATGACGAAATTAAAAATCGCATTGTTGCTCGATTTCCTGGAACCGATCCATATGTATCAGCTTGGGGTAGTCAATGGCTTTGCTTCCATTGTGCCGGAATATAATGTGGAGCTTTATGTCGTAGTCGGCGGTAGCCTTGAACCGAGCCAGCATTTTTATCAGTTTAATAAAATATACGAGCTCGTCACAAAAGAAAATTTCGATGGAATCGTCATAACGACATCGCTCGGCATGGACGCTTCCCGGGAAAAGTTCAACAGCTTTCTGCAAAGATTCGAGAGTTTACCCGTCGTATTCCTCGGAACCGGCCCCGTCGCGTACCAGCATGTTGTCGTTGACAACAGAAAGGGAATGGAGAACATCGTCCGCCATTTTACCCGGGAGCACCACTACAAGAGGATTGCTTTCATCTCCGGTCCTGAAGGGGACAGGGAAGCTCAAGCAAGGTTCGCGGCATATAAAGCAGTGCTCGCGGAATCCGGATTACCTTTCGACGCGGATTTAGTGTATCAAGGCCGGTTCGCCAGCGAGGACGGCACGAACGCGATTAGAGCGTTTCTTGACGAACGCAAGCTGAATCCGGAAGCGATCATCGCTTCCAACGACGCCATGGCGATCTGGGCGATGAAGGAACTCGACCGCAGGGGCATCAAGGTTCCTCAACAGATTGCCATTGCGGGATTCGACGATACCGTGGAAGCGTCGGGTGTATTACCCGCTTTGACCACTGCCAGGCAGCCTTTCGCGTTGATGGGAAAAAGAGTATTCGAAAAACTGATTGCAATGAATAATGGTGAGTCCGTGGCCATGCTGGAATACGTGCCTGCCGAGCTGGTCATCCGTCAGTCATGCGGCTGCCTATCCGGATATGGCGGTTTTCATAATCCCGTATCCGGGCAGATTGACGGAAACGGAGAAGACGCGTCTTTTGAATCACGGAGGACCATTTTCTTTCGAGAACTGGAAAAACTGCAGATCGGCAGACATTCAAAAATTGAAAAGGACCAGGCAGAGAAAATATTCAATATGCTCAACAGCCATCTGGTGACAGCGCAGGAGGAATTGTCTCTGGAGAGTCTTTTCGCCTTATTGAGCGGGCTGGTGAGAAGCAATACCGATATATCTTTCTATCAGGACGTGCTCACTCTGGCAGGAAACCTTCTGCTCCCTCTCTTCCGAGATGCCAAGACTCTCGAAAAAGCGGATATTTTTTTTCAAGCCGTACGAACGTTCTTTGCGGGTATTCACATATGGCAGTTGAAATCGGATCAGATAGACAGTCTCAGGCTGAACAATCAGATTTCCTTGATGAGCGAAATTCTCGTATCGGCCATCGAAACGCCCGAATTACGAGAAGTGATATACAGCAGCTTCCCCTCGATTTCCATAAAGAATTTCCTGATTTCAGAATACGTACCCGGGAGCGATGGTAAAGAATATGCGAGCCTCATTGCCCTGATTCAAAATGGTGAACCGTACAAGGGTAAAGAGGTATTGTATGCTTCCCATACCCTCTTCCCTGGGAACGAGTTTGCGTTTTCTTCGAACATGTTTTTCGTTATGCCTTTGATATGCCAGGGAGATCGTCTCGGGTATGTCATTTACGGAAAAACCGAATGGAAACAGATTTTATACAGCATCGTCACACGGGATCTTGCAAAAAGTCTTTATATAAGCAAACAGATCAAAAAGCGAAGAGCCGCGGAAGCCAGCCTCGAATACAGAAACAGGGAACTCCAGGACTTTGCCCAGATAGCGTCGCATGACCTTCAGGAGCCTCTCAGGAAGATCATGGTGTTCGGAGAAAAGCTCGAACAATCGCTTCCCGGAAAAACCAGCGACCTAGAGTTGGATTATCTGAAAAGAATGGTGCACGCGACCGCCAGGATGAAAGACCTGATTAGCGGACTCCTCTCCTATTCGCGGGTGTCCACGCGGGAGCAATCGGTACAGAGGCTGGATCTCAATACCGTGATTGCGGAGGTACTGACTGACCTTGAGGTTCGCATCAATGAAACCAAGGGAAGGGTTGATACCGGGAGAATGCCCTGCCTAGTCGCGGATCCTCTTCAGATGCGCCAGTTGTTCCAGAACCTCATAGGAAACGCGCTCAAGTACCATAGGGACGGGGTCCCTCCCGCCATCGCCATACAATCAGTCACCGAAAACAAATACCACACAATCACTTTCACTGATAACGGGATCGGCTTTGATAACAGGAACAGCGAACGGATATTCGGCATATTCCAGCGTGCCGTGGGCAAAAATGAATACGAGGGCACGGGTGTGGGTCTCGCGATATGCAAAAAGATCGTTGAGCGTCTGGGAGGGAACATCACCGCTTGCGGAGAACCAGGAAAAGGCTCAATATTTATAGTGAAGATTCCAGTTACTTCCACATGATGATCATCCGACAGAACTTGGCTTATCGGTTGGATGCTTACCCAAAACGGATATTCATTGGATTTTACTGAAACAGGTTCTGAAAACTAAGGCTGTTGACACTAACATGCCAACGTGTATAATTGCCGTGTCTTGGTCTTTGGGTTACTTGAAATAAACTGTGGAAACTTGGTATATCCAAAGGGGGCGGCCATGTCAGGACGTCTTCACTCACTTCACCGCCGTTAAGCACACCATATGAAGAGGGCGTTTTCCACGTATTCACAGGCACTCGCCTATATTGAATCTTTTATAAACCTGGAACGGGGTCAGAACCCGTACACCAAAAGATCCTACCGCCTGGACCGCATGGCCCGCCTTCTGGCTCTGTTCGGGCATCCGGAGCGTGCCTTGGGCTGTCTGCATATCGCCGGGTCCAAGGGCAAGGGGTCGACCGCGGTCATGCTCGCCTCGGTGCTGGAAGCCGCCGGCCACCGGGTGGGACTCTATACGTCGCCCCACCTGATAGACCTGAGGGAGCGTATTCGCATCAACCGCCTTCCGGTGAGAGTACCTCTTTTCATCCGTCACCTGAACCGGATCAAGGAGGTCATCCAACCCCTGCCCGAAGCGTCCTTCCCGGGCGGCATCCGGCCCACCTTTTTTGAAGTCATGACCCTGCTGGCCCTGGTCATTTTCCGAGAAAAACGCTGCCGCTACGCGGTCTTGGAAACGGGGTTGGGCGGGCGCCTGGACGCCACCAATCTCGTATCGCCCCTGGCCAGTCTTTTAACCCCCATCGAGCTGGAACACGAGGACATTCTGGGAGACACACTGGAAAAAATAGCCGAGGAGAAATGCGGGATCATCAAAACCCGGACGCCTGTTTTCTCCAGCCGGCAGGAGCCTGAGGTCAGGCAAGTAATCCGCCGTCACGCGGCGGAGAAAAAGGCCCCCCTCTCCTTTGTGGACGAAGAGGTCGTGCTCACGCTCGCCGCCCCGCGGCCGGACCGGACACAGGCCACCGTCACGCTGACCCCGGAACGGCCCCGGGCGTTCAGTCTGGCGATGGGCGGAGACTACCAGGCCGAAAACGCCGCCCTCGTCTGGTTGACCGTAAAAAGACTTTTCCCGTCCATCACCGTCCGTGCCCTGCGGCGGGGACTGCGCCGGGCCTGCCTGCCGGGAAGGATGGAAGTGCTTTCCCGCCGGCCTTTAGTGATGATCGACGGGGCCCATACACCGGGATCAGCCGTTCGCATCGCCCGCCGCGTGAGTGAGTTCATGGCCGCGCCGCGGATCCTCCTCTTCGCCTCGGTCCTGGGAAAAAAATACGGCGCCGTGGCTGGAATCCTGGCGCCGCTCTTTGAGTGGATTATCGTGTCCACGCCCGGAACATTCAAAAAAAGCCGGCCCGAGGACGTTTTCCTGGCGGTCCAGCAGGTGCATCCCCGGGTGTTCTTTGAACCGGACCCGGCCGCCGCCCTGCGTAAGGCGCTCTCTCTCTCCGCCGGCGTCCATCCCATCCTGGCGACCGGTTCATTTTATTTCATCGCGGAAATTAAGAAGTGCTTCACCAAAAGGCCGGCATCTCAGGCATGAATCCCTACAGTCCCAAACCGCCGTCTATTTTCACCTTGATCACGGAGAGGATCTCGGCCGTCTCCACCCGCACCAGTTTGAGAAATATTTCGTAATTCGCCTGGACCCGGTAGAGTTTTCCCATGACCAGCACCTCGGCGCCCAACAGTTTTCCCAGTCGGGCGGCCTTGGATTCGTCGGCCAGGTCAGAAAGCTGGAATTCCAGCTCCGCCAACACTTTTTGCAGGTTCTCCCGCTCCACCAAGGTGAAAGCCTTGTCCGCCGCCAGTGACAGAACGGCCTGCTCGGTGAAGTATTCGCCCGTCGCGACCAGATCACCGGCGCCGGGGACAAAGGGAATAATGCTGGCCCGTGTACCGGGTTTCATTTTCAGGCTGGAGTAATCGGCCAGCTGGGAAATAGCCATGTCGAAGAGTTTTTTTAACGTCTCGGTTTTCCTTTCAGTATCCACCCGGGTGGCCTGAAAATACTCCTCCTCGGGTTCCAGGGGACGGCTGGTGAGATGGGAAAGTTCCTCCCGCGCCAGCTGTATGATAAGCGCCTCCAGCTTGTCCGTCTGGTAATTTTCACCCACGTGGTGGCTGACGCTGCCCAACCGGCCTCCTTCGCTGTCACTGCGTTCGCCGTAGGTCAGGAAAAGGTACTTGGCGTAGGTGTACTGCGCAATCTGGCGCAGCACGTATTCGCCGGACAGGGGAAGTTCGCCCGTTCCGATCGAAAAAATCTTGACGCCCTTTTCCCTGGCGTCATGCACGGCGGATACGTACGTATACTGCTGACCGTAATCGAGATGCGGCTGGGCGTCCGTAATGATGAAAGCCATCCGGATGCCGTCCGGATTCCACTCGATCGACCGGATCGATTGCACCAGGGCCTCCTGCAAATCCTCGGGCCAGTCGCCGCCTCCCGCGGCTTCCACCTTGTTGAGGAACGCCTGGAACCGGGAGAGGTCTCCGGTAAGCGGGAGCATGTGCACCACGTAATCGTCACCGCGATCGCGGAACAGGACCAGGCCGAATCGGACGATCGGCTGGGAGGGAAAGTAGACAAGGTTGGAATAGATGATCTCAATGGTGGTTTTCAGCCGGTTGATCTCTTCCGCCATGCTGGCCGTGGTATCGAGTATGAAGACGATATCCAAAGGGACCTGCTGGCGGTTTTCGCGCCGCAGATCCAGGGCCACGAGCACCTCTCGCTGGCCCTGCCGGTCCAGCGAGACCGTCTTCGTCTTGCCACCGGCTGCGACATCCACCCGGTAGGACGAATAGGCATCCGGGTATTCCCGCGGGAAAAAAAGAAAGGTGCCGTCCGCATAGGTGCGGCCCCCGCACAGCTTCTTCCCTCCCGTAGAAACGGAAATCCGGGCATTGGCCAGACTGGCGCCGGCCGCATCGGTCACTTTGAGCATGATCCGCTCCTGGACCGGCAGGGGGTAGGCGGCCACCTGGGTCTTTTTCTCCTCCAGGAAGGCATTGAACCGGTTGAACTGCTTGTTGTCGTCCACGGAGCCGGCCCGCAACCCCGATTGCTGGCCGCGCTTGGCGTCAACGTCGACGGTTCTGGTCACGGGTTCCTCAAGAGAGGAATCGTCCGCCAAGGGGTCAGTCACGTTATCTCGACTGATCTCGTCGCGTTCCAGGGATTTCTCATGTACCGTTCTGTCGGCACTGGCGGGGGCCGCTCCCCCCGCGCCCGCGCACCCCGTCAGCACCATGAGCGCACCGATCATAGATAAAACCTGAGCGTACATGCGTTTCATCGTCTTTCTCCCTCCATGCACAATCACGAGCAGGTTGTTTAAGAGGTTCCACTTTTTCAACACCCTGATAGATACATCATAGCCGATCAGGGAAAGGTTTTCAATTTTACCCGCCGGCCCCCGTTCTTCCCGCGCCGGACACCGTAATCTTCATTGGCAATTTACCGCGCCATCCAGCAAAATTATTAGTACAATGTGAGCATGGAGGAAGTGAAATATGAAATTAGTGTACACCCGCCGG
>CAYQRT010000046.1:0-14108 GCA_964419695.1 uncultured Spirochaetaceae bacterium
ATCACGTCGGCCGTCATGGCCCCCCTCTACGCCGTGGTTTCGCTCCTGCTGGTGCTGAAATACCGCGGCCTGGCCAGGCCCCTTTCCCTCGCTTTGTGCCTGGCGTTTTTCGCCGCGCCCCTTTTCTCCCTCGGCGCCTGTTGTTTCCTGCAGGACTCCACCTACGGTCTCTCCCTCGGGTGTTACCTCCTCGGAGAGCTGTCCCGCCTGGCGAGCATTCCCTTCGCGGCGTATTTCGCCATCCGTAAAAAACCCTCCCCCCGGACCGTCATCGTATTTCTCATCTTCTCCCTGATCTACCTGGGCGCGCTTGTCCCCGAACAAGTACTGCGCGACCCAGGGATCGCACTCGTGCGGTCCCTGATTCGCTGCGGTCTGTTTACGGGCTGCTGCCTGCTCGCCGTGTTCAATCTCCGGAGGATAGGCGATCGCTACAACCGCGTGGTGGTCCTGACCTACAGCCTGGTGACCTTTTTTACGGTTCCCTTCATGGCCATCGGCCTCGTGTCCGGGTTGAGGGATCCGGCCGCGTTCGCGAACAAATTTTTCGCCTACTCCCCGGGCGTTTTCGCCTCGTACATCGGTTTCTGCAACCTGCACCTGCTCTTTGCCCTCGTCATGCTTCTCAAGCGGAAAACCGGGGACGTCGACCTGCCCGGGTTCGCCACGGCCTACTCACTCTCCGCACGGGAAAAGGAAATCGTGGAACAGATGTTGGCCGGCCGCTCCAATCCTGAAATCGGAGATACGCTTTTCATTTCACCGCACACCGTGCGCAATCACTCGCACCGCATATTTGAGAAATGCCGCGTAAAAACCCGCTACGAATTGATCGCCCGGCTGCGCGGCCACAGTTTCCCCCGGCCCGTGGACAAAAAGCCGGGAAAACGGGCGTACCGCAAGCGCGATTCCGTGATTTAGCGGCCGCTTTTACGCCGGGGCGCCCTTCATCTCTGTTTTTTTCAAATGAGTACGGCTGTACCAATGTTTTTTCCGGGCAAAGAGCCAATAATTCCCACATGTCGAAAGCGCTTTTGACTACGACAAAAACTTTCCCAAGGAGACCGACATGAAACTAATCACCATTTTTGGGCTAGCCGTTCTGTGCTGCTTCGCAAGCGCAGGTTCCGTTTTCGCGGAATGCGATACGCCGCAGACCGCACTCGCCCCCGAGGGCGGCAGCGTCTGGGACAAGGCCCTGGCCAATCCCGATTATTCCGACGCCGGCGGCAGCGGCACCGAATCCAGCGGCGACAATGGAGATACATCCGACAGCGACGGGTCAAGCGGTTCCTCCCCCACCACGGGCGGCCGCCTGGTCGATCCCTCCCGCGACGTTTATTACAGCGACGGCACCGTCGGCGTGGACGTCTTGAATCCGTAACACGGGCAACCAATGTATGGGCCGTTCAACCGAACGGCCCCTTTCCATGATCCATTCACCGCCTCCGGGATCGAGCCGTTGGCGGATACGCCTTGAACTTTCGTCCGCCGGTTACTTTTTCTTTCAATTCTGATATACTTCCGGTATGCGTACACAATCACCCCCGGCCGATACCGCCGCCACCAAGCCGATTTGAAAGAGTACTCAAGGAGGGCCTATGGATTATTCACTGGACGATTTGCTGCAGGAGGAAAAAGACCTGCAGTTCTCGCATTTTAACGAGGAGACGGCCTGGCGCGTGGGATCCTGGCTGTATAAAACCGCGGCCGCGGAAAACATGCCGGTCACCATCGACGTCATGCTGGCCGGGCGCCGCCTCTTCCACGCCGCCCGGCCCGGCACGTCCGCGGACAACGACGCCTGGATCGAACGGAAGATCCGGCTGGTCAACCGCACCGGGCACAGTTCCTTCTACCAGGGCCAGCGCCTGAAGAGCCTGGGTAAACCCATTGAAATGGACATGCTCCTGCCGGAGAGCGACTACGCCCCCCACGGCGGCTGCTTTCCCATCATCCTCAAGCACACGGGACCGGTGGGCACCATCACCGTCTCGGGCCTCCCCCAGGCGGAGGACCATAAGCTCGTGATCCGGGCCCTGCGCCACCTGCTGAAAAAAGGAGATAACACATGAGCCTCAATCCGGTTATGGACATGCTGGGCCGGCGCCTGCGGCTGGCCGTGGTCGGCGGCGGGGAGGGATCGTTTATCGGCGCTCTGCACCGGCTGGCCGCGCGCCTGGACGACCGCTATGACATCGTGGCCGGCGCGCTTTCCTCCCAGCCGGACAAGGCCCAACGCGACGGGGCCGCCCTGGGCTTAAGCCGTGACCGCGCCTATACGGACGGCCTGCAACTGATTGAAACCGAGGCGGGAAGAAAAGACGGCGCGGACGTGATTGCCGTCATGACTCCCAATGACAGCCATTTCCTCTACGCCTCCGCGGCGCTCGACCACGGCTGCGACGTGATCTGCGACAAGCCCATGACCAACACCCTGGAGGACGCCGAGGCCCTCCATCAAAAGGCGGAACAGTCCGGTCTGGTCTTCTGCCTCACGCACAACTACACCGGGTACCCCCTGGTGCGCCAGGCCCGGTCCATGGTGGAAGCGGGGATGATCGGAACCATCCGACTAATTCAGGTGGAGTACGTCCAGGGCGGCAAGGCCGATGAGCATGATCCCGATCCCAAGAACGGACCGCCGTGGCGCTACGACCCGGTCAAAGGCGGTCCCTCCCTGGTGATGGGCGACATCGGCACACACGCCCACAACTTGGTGCGCTTCATCACCGGCCTGGAAATCTCCGAATTGGCCGCCGAGGTCGGGGCCATCGTGCCCGGCCGCAAAGTGCATGACTATGCGGGAGCACTGTTACGGTTCGCCAATGGAGCACGCGGCAGCTTTTGGGTGACCCAGGCCGCGGCCGGGGTGGAGAACTGCCTGCGCCTGCGCGTGAGCGGCACCCAGGGCAGCCTGGAGTGGATGCAGGAAGTCCCGCAGGAACTTCTCTTCAAGCCGCTCTCCGGTCCGGCCGAAATCCGCACGCCCAACGGGCCCGGCACCCTGCCCCTGGCCGCGCGCTCCTCGCGCATCGTCAAGGGCCATCCCGAAGGCTTCCCCGAGGGCTTCGCCAATCTTTACTCGGACGCCGCCGAAGCCATCGCCGCCCGGCGGGCCGGGAAGAAAGCCGATCCCCTCGCCCTCCACTTCCCCACCTCCTACGACGGACTCATGGGCGTGCGTTTCGTGCACAAGGTGATCGAATCAAGCCGAGCCAATGGCAAGTGGGTGAAGTGCTAAAAGGAACCTCCAGCTATTTTTGCCAGGCAATCCGCCGCAGCGCGGGCAACAGGAGGATGCTTCGAATCTGAATCCGCCGGGGCTCACGCTGTTACTTTCTTACCCTCAGGCCCAAATATTTCTCCATAGGGTGGAAATCCCTGTCATTATGAATGAGTTCAAATTCATTCTCTATACAAAAAGTGGCGATCAAAACATCTATTGTCTTTCTGACGGTTACACCCCTTTTTCTCAATATCCTGAAATTCCGCGCCGCCTTGACGGCGTTTTCTTTGCCAACCATGTCAAAATATTCCAGGCTGTCCATAATTTCTTTGGCCGCTTTTACATCCTTTTCATTCTTAAATCCCTGCAGGAATTCGGTCATGATCAGGTCACCGGTCACTATTCTGTTATGCTGCAACTCAACATCCAGCCTGTCGGTGTGAGGAGCTTGTACTCCGTTGACATAATCAATCCAAGCCGATGTATCGACAACGATCATCTGTCTTTCCTCATTTTATCAAGATCGCCTTGCCAGATGATTTTCCCCCTGTATCTCCTTATTTTATTCTGAATTCCCAGTGCAATAAGCAGCTTGAGAGCCTCTTCAACGGTTTCCTTTTTTGTCTTGTAACCGCATATCTTGATCGCTTCATTCATGAGTTTGTCGTCAATAACGATATTCGTTCTCATAATCAACCCCTATGTGTATATATCTACTAAAATATACACATATGATTCCAATGTGTAAAGTCTTCATGGCGGACAGAACTCCCGTTTCCGGTCGGCTGATGCGTCCGTCTCCTCCTTATCAGGACGCCGGAAAAACACTTTACCTTTATTCTTGCCTTCTCCTTTTCCTCTCCCCTTCGTGCCACTTCGCGCTCCTCGTGCTCGGCCACTCTCAACTGATCTACCGGCATAATATGCTTTTTAGGAGAGTGGCTGGCACTTTCAATTTCAGCGCCAGAGGACCTCTCTTGACTGAAACTGCACATCTTCTTTGTCCCGGCAATCATCCCTTGATCCGGACGCCGGCAGGTAGTATGTTTTAATGAAGAAAATAGTACAGGCTATCGCCTGACAATCGTTTGGAGCAACGTCACCAATCAACGGCACCGATTGAGAGAGAAGGACCGTCATGGATAGAATCCGTTCACTGGCCGTTATTGGTAATTACCTCCCACGCCTGTGCGGCATCGCCACCTTCACCACCGACCTGATGCAGGCCCTCGCCGGGGCGGCGCCGGACGCCGACTGCTGGTGCCTGGCCATGAACGACCGGCCCGAGGGCTACCGCTATCCCGAAAAAGTCCGCTTCGAAATCAACCAGAACCGGCCCAGCGAGTACCAGCTGGCCGCCGATTTCCTGAACATAAGCCAGGCGGACGTGGTCTCGCTTCAGCACGAATACGGCATTTACGGCGGGGAGGCCGGCAGTTTCATCGTGCCGCTGCTGCGCGCCCTGCGCATGCCGGTCGTCACCACCCTGCATACCGTGCTGGAATCGCCCACGCCCGAACAGAAAGCGGTCCTTACGGACATCGCCGCGCTCTCCAGCCGGCTGGTGGTGATGGGCGAACGGGGGGCCGCCTTCCTCCGGGACGTCTACCGGGTGCCGGGAGAAAAGATCGCCTTCATCCACCACGGCATCCCGGACATGCCCTTCGTCGATCCCAATTTCTACAAGGACCAGCTGGGCGTGGAGGGGAAAAAGGTCATCCTTACCTTCGGCCTGCTGTCTCCCAACAAGGGCCTGGAGTACATGATCGAGGCTCTGCCGGCCATTACGGAACGGTTCCCGGAGACTGTCTACATCGTGGTGGGGGCCACCCATCCCCAGGTGAAAAAGGCGCACGGCGAGGAATACCGCCAGAACCTGGAGCGGCTGGCCCGCGCCCGGGGGGTGGACAGCCACGTTATTTTCTTCAACCGGTTTGTCGAGCTGAGGGAACTCTGCGATTTCCTGGGATCCTGCGACGTCTACGTCACCCCTTATCTCTCCCGGGCCCAGGCCGTCTCCGGCACTCTGGCCTATGCCATGGGCGTGGGGAAGGCGACCGTCTCCACCCCGTACTGGTACGCGGAGGAGATGATGGCGGACGAACGGGGCGTCCTGGTCGATTTCAAGGACGCGCCCGGCCTGGCCGCGGCGGTCATCGACCTCTTGGGCGACGACATGAAACGCAATGCCATCCGCAAACGCGCCTACGCCTTTTCCCGCCAGGCGGTCTGGAGCCAGGTGGCCCAGGACTACCTGGCGGTCTTCAACCAAGTGCGCATGGAGCGCTCCCGCACGGCCCACCCCGCGCTCAGGCGGATCGCGTCCGAACAGGACACGACCAGCCTGCCGGACATCAACCTCGACCACATGAACGCGATGACCGACGACACCGGCATTATCCAGCACGCCACCTACACGGTCCCGGATTACGGCCACGGCTACTGCATCGACGACAACACCCGGGCGCTCATCGTCACGGTCATGGCCCAGGACCTGACGCCGGACGACCCGGCGCTGGTGCGGCTGCAGAAAAAATACCTGGCCTTCGTCAAGCACGCCTGGAACGAACAGAACGGTTGGTTCCGTAATTTCCTGGCGTACAACCGGACCTGGCTGGAAGAGAAGGGCTCCGAGGACAGCCAGGGACGGACCATCTGGGGACTGGGCGTCTGCGCCGCCCTCTCCCGGGACACAGGCTGCGTGGCGCTGAGCACCACGCTTTTCCACCGCGGCTTGAAAATCCTGGAAGAGCTGACGCACCCCCGCGCCCTGGCCTTCGCCCTGGTGGGCATCCACGCCTACCTGGCGCGCTTCTCGGGCGACAGCGAGGCGCGGCGCGTCCGGGAACAACTGGCCGACCGGCTTTTCCGCCGCTTCAACGGCCGGATCAGCGACGACTGGGCCTGGTTTGAAAACGAGCTGGTCACCTACGCCAATGCCAAAGTCCCCCAGGCCCTGCTCCTGTCAGGACAGTGGCTGCAGCACCACGACATGCTCGGGCTGGGTTTCCGGGTGCTCGACTGGCTCATCGCCATCCAGATGGAAAACGACCGCTTTTCCCCGATCGGCAACCGCGGCTGGTTCAAGCGCGGCGAGCCCCGGGTCCGCTTCGACCAGCAGCCGATCGAGGCCCAGGCCATGACCGAAACCTGCCTGCTGGCCTTCAACATGACCGGAAACGAATATTACCGGACCACGGCCCAGGCGGCCTTCAACTGGTTTCTGGGCCAGAACGATCTGGCCGAACCGCTCTACGATTACACGAGCGGCGGCTGCCGGGACGGGCTCAGCCCCGACGGGCCGAACATGAACCAGGGAGCCGAATCGACGCTGGCCTGGCTCATCACGCTCCTCTCCATGTACGGCTTCAAGGCCGAACAGAAAAAACTGCAGTACCTCAAACCCATCGGGGAATAGATCGGACGGCGCCCATGAAACGACCGCTGGTGACGCGGCTCGACAACATCCTCAACCCCTCGCACGAACGGGTGCTCATCCGCCCCTTTCTTCCGCACGACGAGAACCGCTGCTACCGCATCATCGCGCGGGTGACGGCCTTGAGCGAAACCGCGGTGGCCGAGCTTCTGGCGCGGGTGCTGGCGGAATTCTCCGCCCGGCACCAGGACATCCGCGCCGTGCTCGCCCGGCACTTTAAAATGGTGGAGCAGTGGACGCTCACCAACGCTGAGTTGTCCGAGGAGCGGCGCCTCTTGATCGGCGCCTATTTCACGCAGGAATACGCGCTGGAGTCGGCCGCCCTCTTTAACCCGTCCATCGTGCCGCACCCCGACCAGAAGGACACGCCCGCGGGCGCGATCCGCTTCATTATGAGCCTGCGCGCCACCGGCGAAGGGCACATTTCCTCCATCGTCTTCCGCGAGGGCCTCATTACGGCCGAAACCAAGATCAAGCTGCGGCGGCCGACGCCTTTCGTCACCGAGCCCGAGGTCATCCCCTGCCAGGTCTATGAAAAACACCTCTTCCGGCGAAAAATCGCCGAATTGGGGTACGGAAACGGATTCAGCCGGGCGGTGTTCGACGACCTGCACGACAGCTTCACCCTGGCCGAGCTCTCCTCCCTGGTGGAGCGGACGCGGCGCACGCGGCCGGCCTCCGGGGAAGCCGAGATCACCGCCGAGGGGATGCTGGCTCTCGCGTATTCCAACTACGAGGTGGCCTTCGATCCCACGCAGCGTACGTCGGAGAAGGTCATCTACCCCACCACCCCCAGCCAGCGCAACGGCATTGAGGACGCGCGCTTCGTGCTGTTCAGCGAAGACGACGGCTCCCGCCGCTACTACGGAACCTATACCGCCTTTGACGGGAAGACCATCCTGCCCCAACTGATTGAAACGGAGGACTTTGTCTCCTTTAAATTCATCACGTTGAACGGTCCGGCGGTGCGCAACAAGGGCATGGCGCTCTTTCCCCGCCGGATAAAAGACCAATATGTGATGCTCTCGCGCCAGGACAACGAACACCTCTACGTCATGTATTCCGACAACATCCACTTCTGGTACGAGCCGCTTCTCCTCCTCAAACCGACTTTCACCTGGGAGTTCGTACAGATCGGCAATTGCGGTTCCCCCATCGAGACCGGACGGGGCTGGCTCGTCCTGAGCCACGGGGTGGGCCCCATGCGCCGCTACTGCATCGGCGCCTTTCTCCTTGACAAAGACGATCCGGCGCGGGTGATCGGCCGCCTGCGCGAACCGCTCCTCGAGCCGGACGAAAACGAGCGGGAAGGCTACGTCCCCAACGTCGTGTACACCTGCGGCGCCCTGGCGCACGGGAACAAGCTCATCATCCCCTACGCCATGTCGGATTACGCCACGCGGTTCGCCGTGGCCGACATCGACAACATCATCGACGCGATGGAATAGGAGGGAACGCTGGCGCGAAAAAGACCCTGGCATGTCGCCATGCTGGCCCCCGTGGCCTGGCGCACCCCGCCGCGGCACTACGGTCCCTGGGAGCGGGTCACTTCATTGCTCACGGAGGAGCTGGTGCGCCGCGGCCTGGACGTGACCCTCTTTGCCACCGCGGATTCGCTCACCCGCGCCCGGCTGGCGGCCGTCTGCCCGGCCGGCTACGAGGAGGACCGGACGCTCGATCCCAAGGTCTGGGAATGCCTGCACGTCTCGGCCTGCTTCGAGCGGGGACGCGAGTTCGACCTCATCCACAACCAGTTCGACTTTCTGCCCCTCACCTACACCCGGCTGGTGCCCACGCCGGTGGTGACGACCATCCACGGCTTCTCGTCTCCCAAAATCCTCGCGGTCTACAAAAAATACGACCGGGAGGTCGCCTACGTTTCCATCAGCGACGCGGACCGTTCGCCGGAACTCTCCTACGCGGCCACCATCCACCACGGCATCGACCTGGAGCGCTTCACCTTCCGCGCCCGGCCGGCCGGGGACTACCTGCTTTTTTTCGGACGAATTCACCCGGACAAGGGGGCGCGGGAGGCGATCGAGATCGCGCGCCGCGCGGGGAAGAAACTGGTCATGGCCGGCATCGTCCAGGACGTTGCCTATTTCAAAACCGCGGTGGAGCCGGCCCTCGCGTCATCCCACGTGACCTTTATCGGCAGCGTCGGTCCCGACCGGCGCGACGAACTGTTGGGCGGCGCCCTGGCCCTGCTGCACCCCATCGGTTTCAACGAACCGTTCGGCCTGTCCGTGGTGGAGGCCCTGGCCTGCGGCACACCGGCCGTCGCCTTCAACCGGGGCAGCATGCCGGAGATCATCACGCCCGGTGAAACGGGCTTTCTCGTCTCCACCGTGGAGGAGGCGGTCGACGGCGTGGGCCGTATTCACGACATCGACCGCGCGCGCTGCCGCGCCGCGGTGGAGAGAAAATTCACCAAGGAGCGCATGACGGACGAGTACATACGGCTTTATGAGAAAATCCTTTCCGGTGGGCGCAGCGCCGGTCATTGATACTCTTTTACCGTACCTATATAATGCACGGGTAAAACGCTAGGCGGGCATTGGTGAAAAGAATATCAGCTCATAAATTCTTCCTTAAAAACCTGCTGTATTATTCCCTGATCGTGGTCGCCGGCATCGGCCTGACAGCCTTTTTCATCATGAATACGGTCGTCGAACACCTCATCGGCGTGGAAGCCAGATACGAACGTGAAATTCTTGAAAACGTGGCCAACGGCACCGAGGAAAAAATCAAATCGGTGGACAAGATATTCACCAAGCTTCATTTCCGCGACTACAGGGGATTGAGCATCGCGGACCTCCTCAATCCGGAGAAGAACTCGGGCATCGCCGAGGCGGACCGGCGGCGGATCATCCGCGGCAACATACAGAACCTGTGCGACATCTACCCGTTCATCACCGACATCGTCATCTTCGACTACGCCTCCCGGGACGCGTTCTTCTATTCCAACGACATCAACCGGGACATCCGCCTGCCGCGCGGGTTTTTTGAAAGCGGCTTCATCAACGGCCTGAAAACCCGCCCCGTGTCCACGGGCATCATCGCCGATCACGTGCCGGATTTCATCACCAACTACTCGGAAAAGCGCGAACGCCACATGATCGGCGTGTACAGCAACCTGACCGGGTTCGGCGCGTCCGGGAAGCTGTTGGCCACGGTCATCGTCACCATCGATCCCCGGGTGATCCGTGAATCGTTCAGTGACGTGTCCACCTTCATCAAGGGCCGCATCATGGTCACCGACGGGGCCGGCCTGGTCATCTTTGATTCGTCCGGGGAGGCTCTCCACACGGTGTTCGAAAAATTGGCGCTCCTGGGTCGGAACGCTCCGGTGACCGAAAGGGAAAACGATCTGGTGATCAGCGTCATTCACAGCACGCTGCTGGACTTCAATTTCATAAACATCATCCGGAAGAGCGAGGTCTCGCGGGACCTGGGCAATGTAATCGGCCAGGTGGCCAATATCATGCTCCTCTGTATCGTGGTCTCGATCGTTATCACGGTGTTCGGGGCCCGGCTTTTTATGGGGCGGATCAACCGTCTGACGCGGGCCATGCAGCTGGTGGAGACGGGCGATCTGACGCGGCCCGTGGCCGTGGGCGCGAACGATGAGATCGGCTACATCGAGAAAAGCTTCAATGACATGTGCCGGAAACTCGAGGCCTACATTCGAACCGTCTATATCTCCAACTTGAAGATGAAAACCGCCGAACTCAAAGCCCTGCAGGCCCAGATTAATCCCCATTTCATGTTCAACACGCTGGAATCCATCCGGTTGACCGCCCTCACGAACCACGATACCGCCGCCGCCCGGATGATTCATATCCTGGGCAACTTGTTCCGGTGGAGCATCCGGACCACGGAGACGATCATCAGCGTGTCCGACGAACTCGAGTATCTGGAATCCTACGTTGAACTGCAGAAGATACGGTACGCCGAGCGTTTCCGGTTCACCACCCTGGTCGAACGCGATCTGCGCGGCCTGGGCATTCCGAAACTCCTCCTCCAGCCCCTGGTGGAAAACGCCATCCACCACGGCTTGAGCGGCCGGCCCGACGGGGAAACCATCATGGTGCGGGGACGGCGGGACGGCGATGCGCTGCGGGTGTCGGTGGAGGATCACGGCGTGGGCATCACGGCGGAAAAACTGGCCGAATTGCGCCAGGCCATCGCGTTATCCGCGAACTCGGGTGAGGAAGATATTTACAACATAGGCCTCCGCAACGTTCACCAACGGATCAGGCTGCTGTTCGGGGTACCGTACGGCCTGGAGGTGGCGAGTACGGCCGAGGAGGGCACGAGTGCGTCGATCATCATTCCCGCGTATGAACCGGAGGAGATGAAAAGGCATGTACAAGGTAGTTATCGCTGACGACGAACCCTGCATCCGCGCCGGCCTGCGGGACACCATCGAATGGGAATCCCTGGGCCTGGAATTCGCCGGGGACGCGGCCAACGGCCGGGAGGCGCTGCGCCTTATCCGGGAACGGGACCCCGACATCCTCATCACCGACATTAAAATGCCGGTGATGGACGGCCTGACCCTCATTCATGAATTGAAAGCGCACGACCAACACACGCGCGTCATTGTGCTGAGCGGATACAGCGACTACCAGTACCTAAAGGAGGCCATCGCCTGCCACGTGGAGAGTTACCTCCTGAAACCCATCGATCACGATGAGCTCGTATCCCTGCTGGTGCACACGGTGAAAAGCATAGAGGAAAATGATTCCCGGCTCGCCCGCCAGCAGGAGGGGATGGAAGCCCTGAAGCGGCATGTGGTGAACCGGCTTTTTGAAAACACGATCAGCGTGAAGGAATTCCGGGAGAAGGCCTCCTTCTTCGGCATGAACATCTCGGGGGACGCGTTTTGGGTGGCCGTGTTTCTGCCCTGCCCCGCCCGGCCGGACGGGGATATGACGGCCGACCGTACGTCATTGTTCCACACCACGGCCGGTCTCTGCGCGCGGGCCATGGGCGCCGACATCTGCGCGGCCGGCGTGACGGATGCCCACGGACGCTTGGCGTGCCTGCTGCAGGGCACGGCCGCGCGCCCGGCGGCCGCAGACACCGTCCGGGAGGCGGTGGCCCGGGCCGCCCGCGCCCTGGGTACGGCCCTCCGCGTACCGCTGGCGGCCGGGATAGGCGGGCCGGCGCCCACGCTGGAAACCGTCTGGCAATCCCATGATCAAGCTCTGCGTTGTCTCGATTACGGCGTGCTGGTCGGCGACAAGCCGATCGTGACTCCCCGGGATCTCGACTGCGGAGAGGCTCTTCCGGACCGCAGCCCCTTCGCTCCCGACCTCCCGCTCATCACCGATTGCCTGGCGCATAAAAAAAAGACCGAGTTGGACGCCTACATACAAACGGCTTTCGGCCGGCTTGCGGAATCCCCCGCCGTGACCCTCGAAGACGCCCGGGCCGCTTCCATGCAGATCGTGATTTCAGTCATGGCCTTCCTGCGTACCATGCAGGGCGACATCATCTACCTGAAACATATCCTTAATTTCAACTACGGCGACCTGCTGGGACTCACCCGCTTGTCCGATTTCGAGGCCTGGCTGTCGACGTTCTGCGCCGCGGCCATTGATTTCATCTCCACCACGGTGGAAAGCGGCAGGCCCGCCCTGATTCGGGACACCCTGGCCTACATAGAAAAAAATTACGCCGGCGGCTTGTCACTGAAACTCATCGCCTATCTGTACCGCGTCAACGCCTCCTACCTGGGGCAGGTTTTTAAAAGGGAGACGGGGCAGTCTTTTGTACGCTACGTCAACGCCTTCCGGATCAACAAGGCGCGGGAACTCCTGGCCGACACCCATATGAAAATACACGAGGTGGCCCGGCGGGTGGGATTTTCCGATCCGCATTATTTCCTTAAAATATTCAAGCAGTATACCGGATTCCGGCCCTCGGACCTGAAACACCCATAATTTTTACCACTATTTCAAGATTTTTTCCTCCTTGCCCGCCCATTCGCGACCCGGGTACCATATTCGGAACGGAAAGTACCTAGTCAATCGACAATCAAAAGGAGGCACACATGGGTAAAAAAGCGTTACTGAGATTCTCCGTCATTCTGTGCGCGGCGGTTCTGGCCGTCCTGGGATGCCAGCCCTCGGGCGGCGCGGGCGGCATGGGCGACGCCGGCGCAAAGCACTTTTCCGACGTAAGCATCATCTTCTTCCCGGGCGGAAGCGAGGGCGGCACGTTCGCGTCCGTGGTCTACCGCGGCGCCAAGGCGGCTCAGGAAGACCTGGGCTGCAAGGTCGACTATATGTGGTCGGACTGGCTCAACGACAAGATGGTGGCCCAGCTCAAGGATGCCATCGCCAAAAGACCGGACGGCATCGCCGTCATGGGACATCCCGGCGACATCGCCTACGGTCCGCTGGTGGACGAGGCGGAAGCCAAGGGCATTATCGTCACCAGCCAGAACACCACCCTGCCCGAGCTGGAGGCCAAATACAAGGACAAGGGCTTCGGGTACGTGGGCCAGGAGCTCTATGCTTCCGGCGTGCTGCTCGGCAAGGGAGCGGCCGCCCGCGCCGGCCTCAAGGCGGGCGACAAGGCCTTTGTCTGGGGACTGAAAGGCGCGCCCGTCCGCGGTCTGCGTTCCAAAGGGTGCGAGGACGCGCTCAAGGAAATGGGCGTCAAGGTCGACTACCTGGAAATCTCCGACGCGATCAACAGCGACGCCCAGCTGGGCACGCCGGTGATCACCGCCTACATCTCGGCCAATCCGGACGTGAAATTGATCATTACCGACCACGGCAACCTCACCTCAACGCTGGGAACGTACCTGAAGGCTTCCAACAAAAAACCCGGTGAAATTTTCGGCGCGGGCTTCGACCTGTCGGCGGCCACGGTGAGCGCCATCAAGGGCGGTTGGGTCGGCGCGGTCCTGGACCAGCAGCCGTACCTGCAGGGGTATCTGCCCATTTTGCAGATATGTCTGACCAAGAAATACGGCTTCGCGGGCCTGCATATCGATACGGGCGCCTCGATCATTGACAAAAGCAACATCGATTTTATCGCGCCGCTGGCCGAAAAGGGCATTCGCTGACAGGCGGCGGGCTAAAGGACCTTAACGAAGATGGCTGACAAACCCGCGGCTTCCTCCACCCTCTTGTCCCTGGTCAGTATTGAAAAATACTTCGGCCGGGCCCACGTGCTCAGGGGTATCGATCTCCAGATCGGCACCAATGAAATCGTGGGCCTGGTAGGGGACAATGGCGCGGGGAAGTCGACGATCATCAAGATCATCACCGGCGTGCATGTTCCGACGTCGGGCGAAATCTACTACAAGGGCGAAAAGATAACAATCCATTCGGTGAAGCGCTCGCGTGAACTGGGCATTGAAACGGTGTACCAGGAACGGGCGCTCGCCGACCAGCAGTTCCTCTGGCGGAACGTATTCGCCGG
>CAYQRT010000047.1:0-2858 GCA_964419695.1 uncultured Spirochaetaceae bacterium
GGGCGCGGAGAAGCCTGCCGTAGCGGGTGAGCCGTTCCTGCTCAAAGAAGATCCGACCCGTGGCGCGCCCGGGCAGGAGGGACCGGAATTTGACATGACGGTATGGGCGTCCGTTTTTGCCCTGCCGGCGGGAAACGTGGAAAATGGGCGGACCCAGGCAGACAAGGTTGAGCATAAACACCATGACTAAGAGAGGAGCGGTGACGGCCGCCAGAAAAAGAGCGGTGAGGATGTCGAGGAGGCGAAGGGTAAAATCGGTGAGGGTGTCCCTTGAGAGACGGCCGTTCACGGGGCGAACTCCCTGACGTACCGCCTAAAGAGGTCGCCCCGTTCGTAGAGATCCTGAAACCGCGGCGCGCCCGCGCACCCGGGGGACAGTAAAAGCGTTCCCGGACCGTGTTCGCGGAGCCAGTCGATCCCCTCGCGTACCGCCTCCGGCATGTCCGACACCCGGTCGACCCGGGACTTGATATAATCGGAAGGAAGGAGACGCTCCGCTTCGTCCGACGCCTCGTCATCCGTGAAAAGAATAAGCCGGTCGACGTGGTCGGGGATGAGCGCGGCCAGTTCCGGATAAGGGAGACGTTTATGATTTCCCCCGCCGCAGATAAGAACAAGCGGACGTCCCGTGACGGCGCTGACGGCGTACGCGGCCGAGCGCGGTGTTGTCGCCGCCGAATCATTGATATAGGTATTACCACCGCCGCCGGCCACCCGTTCCAGGCGGTGGGGAAGTCCCGGAAAATCCAGAACTGCCCGGACGTCATCGGGGCGATGGCATCCGGCAGCCCAGGCGCACATGACGGCGGCCAGAACATGCCCCCGGTGGTGCGGCGGGTAATTGGCCGACAATTCGGAAACGGTCAGCGGCAGGGAAAAGCGCCTTCCCTCCCAGATCATCACCAGTTCTCCCGCCTGGTTGCAGGACACGTTTCTTTCCGGGATCCTGGTGCCGCAGGTGCAGGTGGTGGAGAAATAACAAGGGCGGGCCCTGGTCCGCAGGCCGGCCAGGGCGGGGTCGTGCCACGGCAGCACCAGAAAATCGGACGGAGTCTGGAAGCCGGTGATGTTCATCTTGTCGGCCCGGTATTCGTCCATGTCCCGGTAATAGTTCATGTGATCCGGGAAAAAATTAAGCCAACAGGACACGGCCGGTGAACGCTCGTGAAGTCCCGTCTGAGCCAGCTGCCAGGAGGAGAGTTCCAGGACCACGTCCGTTTGTCCGCCGGAGAGGGCGCGCAGGGGGGAGACGCAATTGTTGCCGGCCACCAGCGTAGGACGCCCGGCACGGGACAGGATGTGGCCAACCAGATGCGCGGTCAGGCTTTTCCCCTTGGTACCAGTCACTCCGATGATCGGGCCCTTCGCCGCCTCCATGAAAATACCGATGGCGCTGTCCACCGCTTTGCCCTGGTCCGCGGCGGAGGCGAGCAGGCCCCGGTCGCGTCTGATACCGGGCGCGGTCAGAATGATGTCCGCCCAGTTGATGTCGGCCGGATCGTGCGGCCCCAGCCGGTGGCGGATGCCGGCCGCGTCGAGTTCCGCCAGCGCAGGCTTGAGGGAGGCTTCGTCCTTGAGATCGAGCGCCAGTACCTCGGCGCCGCAGCGCCTGGCGAACAGGGCGGTGAAGACGCCCCCGTCCTTGCAGCCTATGCCCAGGACGACGACTTTTTTCCCCGACAGTTCGTGCGGATGGCGGATGAGTTTCATTATATGACTCCGAAGACGATCCGGTCCGCGTCATTCACCTTCAAGTAATCCGGGAAACGTTCCTGATACAATGCGTGGAGCCTTCTCCCCAGGGAGAGACTGGCCGGCGTATAACATTTTTGTTCCGGAAACCCGGCCAGCCGGGAAGCGGCGCGGTGGATGACGTCCTCGTCATAAGCCACCTGTTCGTCATCCCGGAGAAAGCGCTGACAGCCGGTCGCGGTTTTATCCGAGGTGACCAACACCGAGATTTCGCCGGCCCGGCAGCGCAGACCGGGGATCACGCTGCCGAGAAGCAGGCGGTGATGGCCGGTGACGGTAAGCCCGTGCCGCTGCCCCAGATCGTAGGCCAGGGCGAGCAGTCGGAACCGGTCGTCCTCATCCATCCCGTCATCCGGCGCCGATCGCAGGGAGATGGAGATGTCCGCCAGCCCCAGATCATTCTTGACCAGCTTCATCAGTTCATCGAGGGTGCGGCCGGTTTCCGGGTCGACCACCGTATTGACGCTGACCGGCAGATCATGAGCGCGCAACAGCCTGATGCCGGCGATGGTGAGGGCGAACCCGTCGCCGCCGCCGCGCAGGGGCCGTCGCCGGTTGTGGACCTCCCGCGGTCCGTCCAGACTCACCACGTGGTGGACGGTGCGGCGGTTCTCGGCCAGGGCGGCCGCCGTTGCCGGGGAGATAAGGGTGCCGTTGCTGTTGATGAGGACAAGGGAGCGGGGATGCCGGGAGGAAAAGCGTTGGATGAGCGTCCGTATCAGCTTAAAGCGAAGATAGGGTTCGCCGCCGATAAAGCGCAGTTGGGGATCAAAGAGCGCGCCTGGATCGTCTCCCCGGGCGAGCAGGAATTCATCCAGCACCTTCACAAAGAAGCCGTCGTCCGCGACGGGTGCGCGCCGCAACCGGGTGGGGACGTAGCAGTATTCGCAGGAGCAGTTGCAGTCATGGCTCTTGAAAGAGTGCCTTCTGACATAAGGGCTGATAGTAAAGTTCAGTCATGGTTTTGCCATTAAGCACTGCTCAATGAAGCATACGAAGTAATGGTTTTAACTGTTTCTTAGATTCTTCAAATGCACGAATAATGTGGCGATTGAAATAAAGACGGTTTGTTCCACACCCTCAATTTGTTTAATGGCTTCTTCCGC
>CAYQRT010000047.1:2868-13747 GCA_964419695.1 uncultured Spirochaetaceae bacterium
CGGGCAGGGAGGCCCGGCAGAAGGCCGTGCGAATTCCCGCCGCGCCCAGGGTACGGTCAATCGCCTTGAATACGGAGACGCGGTACTCGAGGGGCGCATGGACGGGCTCGGTTCCCACGGCGGGATAATGGGTATCGAGCGCCTCGCGTTCGGCCGCGGTGAGGGTCTGAAAAAGCGTGTCCCGGATATCGGTGTTGAGCCGGAGGGTTTCCGCTGTCACCGCTGCGGGCTTGAGAGCGATCAGGCGGCTCAACAATTTTTCCAATGCGGGGCCGTCGGTCACCCCCGGAAGGATGGGATCGATTTTAACCACGACGGTGACCGCGCCGAGCGCGATGAGGGTTTGGATCAGTTCGAGACGCCGGGCCGCGGTGGGCGCGTTCGGTTCCACGCGTCGGGCCAGTTCGTCATCGGTGGAATTGAGGGAGATTGCGATGAAGGAGCGCGGGTAGTCGGTAAAAAGATCGGCGTCGCGCAGGACCAGTTCGCTTTTGGTAATCACGTAATAGGCACATCCCTGCCGGCGCAGCCGTTGCAGCAAAGTGCGCGTCTTTTGGGCCCGGCTTTCCACGGGGGGATACGCGTCGGTCCAGGGTGAGAGATAGACGGGCAGGTCCCGCCCGGCCGCTTCCCGAACGACGGTCTCGTCCGCTGCGGAGCGGACGGGGGAAACGGTCTGCGCGCGGGTGATGCAGTACGAGCATCCGAAGGGACAATCCGGATACATATCTTTTTCAATAACGGGAGGACAGGCGTTCCTGTATTTGGGCATTGGAAAATCCTTCGTTGGTAACTATAGATCAGGGATGGTAAAAAATCAATTTGCGGTTCAGGGCATTGGATCTTTGACAATGGATCGGTTTTTCACATATAACTTGTAGAGGACACGATACGATATTGATCCCACGGACGGGGGCGGTGACGTGAATACCTATCATAATGTTATCAGTGGTAAAGAGACCCCGGCTCGGTCCGGTCGCACCTTTGAAAAGCGAAATCCGGCCGTATGGGAGGAAGTCATCGGCGTTTTCCCTCTTTCCGCCGAAGACGATGTCGACGAGGCGGTCCGGGCGGCGGCCGCGGCTTTCGAGCGCTTCCGTTCACTGCCGGCCCCCGAGCGTGGCCGGCTGGTACGCGCGGCGGGCGGGATTCTGGAACGCCGTAAACGCGAGATCGCCGCCGTCATCACGCGTGAAACGGGAAAAGTACTCACCGAGGCGGAGGGGGAGGTGCAGGAGGCGATCGACACCGCCTACTACGCGGCGGGGGAGGGCCGGCGGCTTTTCGGGCGTACTACTCCCTCGGAGTTGAACGACAAGCTGAACATGGCCGTACGCGGTCCTGTGGGCGTGGCGGGGATCATCACTCCCTGGAATTTCCCCCTGGCGGTTCCCTGCTGGAAACTCTTCCCCGCGCTGGTGTGCGGCAACACGGTGGTGTGGAAACCGGCTCCCGACGCCCCGGCCACGGCCGATCTGCTTGTACATATCCTGGCCGAGGCGGGATTGCCGGCCGGTACCGTCAATCTCGTACACGGGGAGGGGCCGGGAACGGGTCGCGCGCTGGCGGCACACCCTGACGTCGCGCTGGTCAGTTTTACCGGGTCCGTCACCGCGGGGAAGGCTGTCTCGCGGCTGGCGGTCGACACGCTCAAACGCGTTTCCCTGGAGTTGGGCGGAAAGAACGCCCAGATCGTTATGGACGATGCGGATCTGGAACTGGCGCTGGAGGGCATCGTCTGGGGCGCCTTCGGCACGAGCGGACAGCGGTGCACGTCCACCAGCCGGCTCATCCTCCATAAAAAGATTCATGATGATTTCATGACGCGTCTCCTCCGCCGGGCGCGGGCGCTTACCGTGGGCAATGGTCTTGAACCGGGTGTCGATGTCGGCCCCTGTATAACAGCCGCGCAGCGCGACCGTATCCAGATGTGGGTGGAAAAGGGAATGAGCGAAGGGGCAAAACTCATCTGCGGCGGTGCGCCGCTGGCGGGGAAAGAATACGAGCGTGGGTGGTTTTATCCACCGACGGTCCTGGACAACGTAACGCCTTCCATGAGCATCGCCCGGGAAGAGATTTTCGGGCCCGTCTTGAGTGTATTCAAGGCAGCTTCACTGGAGGAGGCCGTGGTCATCCTTAATGACACGCCCTACGGCCTGTCGTCGTCGGTCTATACGACCGACATCAATAATGCGTTCCGCGCCGCGCGCGACATTGAAGCGGGTATCGTGTACGTCAACGGGCCCACCATCGGCGCCGAAACCCATCTTCCCTTCGGCGGGTGGAAGCAGTCGGGAAACGGCCGGCGGGAAGGAGGGTGGCCGGTCTTCGATTTTTATACCGAGTGGAAAACCGTATATGTGGATTTTTCCGGCAGACTGCAACGCGCCCAGATCGATACGGCATCGGAATGATAACCCATTTCAGTGCTTCTTTGCCCTTGCTTCAAGCCATTTCTTGAGGGAGTCCTGGCTTTCACCCGACCCATGGCCGGCAAGCAGGCCTTTGACACTCACGTCTTCATCCAGGTCGGGCCAGTGCAGACCTTCACCCTTGCCAATGAGGCGCCAGTTGATCCGTCCCTTCTCCGTGGCGTGCTGGAGTCGTGGGAACCAGCCGATGGGGACGGATATAGTCTGGCCGTCTACCAGGTTAACGGTCAGCGTTTCAGCGCTCACCTCGGCGCTGACCGCGTTCGTGATTTGCATTTCAGTGACCAAAGTACTCATCTCAACTCCTTGTTAACAGCTCGGTGTTTTCTTCAATGATTCTTTCTATTTAAGTCAGTTCAGATCTTGTAAAACCGGAACTCGAACATAAGCGGATTAGGGACAACCAATATTTCTCGACGGCTCCTCCCTTTTCCTCCGTTCTTTTAGCGGTTGTGCTTTGAGATTGTAACGAACACCTTTACTATAGAAGTATATATGATAAAAGACTTTTTGCACACAAGCTATTTTGTTATTGACGAATACCAACCGTTTGATAATGCACAGAGTTTGTGGACACTGCCCCTTATCAAACCCTGTCCCTTACCGATAATTACGGTAACGGAGGGTTTTATGCTGACTGCCGCCACCCATACACCGGCCGGGATCAACGCCCGCCGGGCGTTTCGTTTTTCCGTCGGTCTGGACGCCGGGTACATGATTTATAATGAATGGTGTGCCTGTGAAATCATCGACATCTCCAGCCGCGGCGCGGCCCTGAAGACGCGGCAGGTGTTTCTGCCGGGCGATACCCTCAAGCTTCGTCTGAGTTTTGAGAACCGGACCGTCCTGGTAGACGCCCGGGTGGCCTACCAGTCCGGCCAGAAGGCGGGGATCGCCTTCTCCGAACGCGACCTGGACGGCATTGAGGCCTTTCTCTCCCTAGTGGACGACGTCCTGGTGTATAAAGCCCGCATTGAAGTGAAGGAATATTTCGCCCGCTACGGCGAAATGAAGCTGCCGTCACGCTCTTCCGGAATACGGTATCTGAACCCGGAGGCGGTTCCCGCCGCGCCGTTTTCGTAATCGCCTCCCGCTCCTCGCCTTATTCGCGGGGTTCGTGACGCTCGTTTTTCAGTTATCCCTGTAATAATCGATTCCACCCGGTGCGCCGAACATAATCGGTTGCCGCGGCGGTGTTATTTTGGTATTATTTTTTCGGGCCTGTCGGGTTGTTGACCGTACGAATCGTGCTCGACAACTTCCACTAATAATTTTCCTGTTTCCCGCGCCGGCCGCACCGGTCCAGACAAAGCATCCGCAAGGTGGAGGAATATGCCGCAGCTCACCCTTTTCAACACCATGGGGCGGAAACTCATGCCCTTTATTCCCCTGGAACCGGGCAAAGTCAAGCTGTACTGCTGCGGACTTACCGTCTACAACTACGCCCACATCGGCAACCTGCGCGCCTATATCTTTGACGACGTGCTGCGCCGCGCCCTGGAGTTCCTGGGATATGAGGTCAACCACGTAATGAACGTCACCGACGTGGGCCATCTGACCGACGACGCGGACTCCGGCGAGGACAAGATGCTCAAGGCCGCGGGGCAGGCCGGTAAAACGCCGTGGGAGATCGCGGAGTTTTACACCAAGGCCTTTTTTGAGGACATCCGGCGCCTGAACATCGAGATGCCCACCACGGTCTGCAAGGCCACCGACCACATCCAGGACATGATCGACCTGATCAAGCGGATCGAGGCCAATGGCTACACGTATCAGGCGGGCGGGAACGTATATTTCGACATAGCGAAGTTCAAGGATTACGGAAAGCTGGCTCTCCTCTCCCTGGAGGATCTGCAGGCGGGCTCGCGTATCGAGGTGGACGCCAACAAGAGAAACCCCCACGACTTCGTCCTCTGGTTCACCCAGTCCAAGTTCGAGCATCAGGCGATGGTCTGGGACTCCCCCTGGGGCCGCGGGTATCCGGGGTGGCATATTGAATGTTCGGCCATGAGCATGAAGTACCTGGGCGAGCAGTTCGACATCCACTGCGGCGGCATCGACCACATACCCGTGCATCACACCAACGAGATCGCCCAGGCTGAAGCCGCCACCGGCAAAAAGTGGGTCAATTACTGGCTGCACAATGAATTCCTCCTGTTTGGCCGGGAGAAGATGTCGAAATCCAAGGGCAATTTCTCAACGCTCCAGTCCCTGGTGGACCGGGGATTCCATCCCCTGGACTACCGCTACTTCTGCCTGGGCGCCCATTACCGGAGCCAGCTCAAGCTGAGCGACGAGGGACTGACGGCGGCCAAAAACGCCCGATCGACGTTGAACGAGCGGGTGCTGCATTTGAAAGACGAGGTCACGGGCGACCTGCCGGATCCGGACGCGGGAGCGGCCGCGCCGTACCTGACGGCGTTTACCGGGCACATGGCCGCCGACCTCAACACGCCCGGCGCCTTGAGCGACGTATGGAACCTGGCGCGGGATGAACACGTGCCGGCGCCCGCCAAGCTGGCCGCGCTCTGCCGGATGGACCGGGTGCTGGGTCTGGGGTTTTTTGACTTGAAACGGGAAGAGGTCTCCCTGGATGAGGAGGTCCAGGCCCTGGTGGACGAGCGCCAACAGGCCAGAAAGGCGAAAAATTTCGCCCGGGCGGACGAAATCCGGAAAATCCTGGATGAGCGCGGTATAGTATTGGAAGACACACCCCAGGGAGTCCGCTGGAAAAAAAAACTGTAACATTGCGGTGTTGAAAGCTGTTTTTTTATGTTGAACAAAGACTTTGACGAGAAGCGTTTTAACGTGGAGTACTCACAGCTATTTCCCGTCATTTTCCGGGTGGCTTTCCGGGTGACGGGGGACATGGGCATCGCGGAGGATCTCTGTCATGAGGCGTTCATCAAGTATTTTGAGCGCCATGAGCCCCTGCCCGACATCAACCAGGCCAAGTATTGGCTGATCCGGGTGGTGAAGAACATGTCCCTCAACCACGAGAAGCGGAAATCACGGGAACGGAACGCCATTTCCAAGCTGGAGAAGATCACTCCCCAGTACGCCGAGTCGGAGGAGAAGCGGGTCATGAAGGAAGAGACCGTGACCGCGGTGCAGTCAGCCCTCAACCAGCTGCCTGAAAAGCTGCGCATGGTGCTCGTCCTCAAGGAATACGGGGGCTTGAACTACCGGGATATCGGGACCATACTCGGTATCAGCGAGGGTAACGTCAAGGTTCGCGTGTTCCGGGCCCGGGAGCAACTGGAAAAAATCTTTAAGGAAGAGAGACACCATGTGTCCTAAAGACGAACTGCTTTCCGCTTATATGGACAGGGAACTGGAAGAGCCCTGGAGAGGCCGGCTGGCCGCCCACCTGCACGTGTGCGAACGCTGTCGCCGGAGGCTGGAGTCGCTGCAGGCCGTTTCCGCGCGGCTGCAGCGCGAACAGGTCCCGGGGCTGGAAGCCGAGGAGATCGTGGTCAGGCGTCGCGTCATGGCCGCCCTCTCCGACCGGCGGCAAGAAGATGGCGCTTTCTATTTTGCGGAGGAGCGCCACGCGCGCTCCGAGCGGCCGGCGCCCTTCTGGCGGCGGCAGGTGCTGCTGCCTGTGCCCGTGCTGGCCGCCGGCCTGGCGGCCATGTTCGTTCTTGTAGCCTCGCTCTTCTTCTTCGTGGGCCGGAGCGGCAACGAGCTGCAGCAGGCCAAAAGCGAGCTGGAGAAACTCAAGACCGTTCACGTCTATTACCCGGTACAGAATCCGGTCGAACTCCTGAAAGCCATCTCCGACCGGAACGCGGGCCAGGACGTGATCATCCGGCTGCCGGAGGACGACCATTTCCGCGTGATCGGCGAACCGGAAGTGGTGTACATTAAAAACGGAGAATAGGGGGAGTATGATAAAGGGAATATCCGCCGTCTGCCTGTCGCTGGTCGGTCTGGTTTCCGGATACGCGCAGGACAAGGAAGATCCGCAGCAAGTGCTGGAAAAGGCGCTGGTGATACAGATAGAGGCCAAGGTAACGGACAGGAATTCCAAGGCCGTTTTGAGCTTCAGCGCGGCCAAAGTGGCCATATCCGGAAAACCCTTCCCGGTGACCCTGGACGGACGCAGCATCCGGGGCACCATTCTGCTTACTCCCTATGAAGAACCTGAAAACAAAATTCTTTTGGTGGCGCAGGTGCAGTTGTGGATCCAGGAGGCCGGGGCAGCGGACTGGAAATATGTGACCAGCCTCAAATCGATCCCGGCGGATATCAACGAAAAAATGCGGTTTTTCCCCCTGGGCATGAGCGATGCGGTCGGCGCCTTCAACACATCTTCCAATCTCGAACTCGACATCACCGTGGGACGGTACAAGGATTACCTGCAGAAGATGCGCACCCCGCCCCCCCCGCGACAGCCCTCTCCCGACCAGGGTGCCGACGGCGCCGCTCCCTGATCATGGAACAGCCGTCCGATCAAAAGAACACCGTCAAGCCCCCCTTTTACCAGCGCAAGGAATTCCCGCCCCTGGCGATCTTCGGCGCTTTTCTCCTCATTCTCTTTCTGGCCACCGCGTTCTCCGGACGGCCGCCCTCCATTGACCGGATATCCCAGGAGGACAACCTGTCCGCGGAGATCGTCACCATTGCCGGACGGAATTTCGGGGCGCCGGGAACGGGCGGCGAGGTGCATATCGGCGATCTGGCCCTGACCCAGTCGAATTACCTGAAATGGAGCGAGGAGGAAATCGTCGTCTCCATTCCCCGGGAAGTCTCCTCCGGCATCATTTCAGTGGTCACCAAGGACGGCCGCTGCCGGGGCGACATCTACATGAATCCCGACGAGATCCCCCGGCGCACCTCCTACCGGGGGCCGCTGGTGGGCGGCTTGTCCGCGGAAAATCTGACTCCGGGGCGCTTGCTGGTCATCCGGGGGGACCGTTTCGGTTCCGACCGCGGCACGGGGCGGGTCTCCTTTTCCCAGATCATTCCCCAGGACGGCCGGCGCGACCGCATGACCCTGGCCGAACAACTGGTCAACGCCTCGGCCGCGGATCTCGATTACGTGTCCTGGAGCAAGACGGAAATTGCGGTGCGCGTGCCCGACGGCGCCAAGACCGGCCTGGTGATGGTGGCCACGGACCAGGGCCAGAGCAATTACAAATATATCACGGTCATCCCGCAGCCGGGGAAGAAGAGCCTGGATAAACGGACCACGTACCGTCTCCGCCTGGGCGTGTTCGTGTCCGTCAGCGACGCGACCCTGCCCAACGCCCTGACGGTCTTCCTGCCGGCTCCCGTGTCCGCGCCGGAACAGCGGAACATCACGGTGGCAAGTGGCGCCGCCTCAGTGGTGTCCGCGGATTCGTTCCCGGGCGTGATCAGGACCCCGGACGGGGAACTCCGCTATGCCCGCCGCAACCTGGTTCCCGGGACCCTGGATCGCGTGACCGTCGAGTACACCCTGGATCGTTTTGAGGTGAACACGATCATTGATGCCTCGCTCGCCGTCGGAACCTATGACCGGGAAGGGGAGTTTTACCGCGTCTTCACCGCCGAAGACCCGTTCATATCCTATACCCACCCCGCGGTGGCCGCCTTCGCGCGCGGTCTGGCCCTGGCCGGGCTCAACCCGTACCAGGCCGCGCGCGCCGTTTATGATTTCATCCGCGAACGGTTGACGCCCGAGGGCGCGGCCGGCGCGGCGCCCGACGCCGACTGGTGCCGGCTGGTGCCGGAACAGCGCGGCGACGCCTGGCTCTATACGGCTCTGTTCACGGCCCTGGCCCGGAAGGCCGGCCTGCCCGCCCGGCCGGTGGCGGGTCTTGTGATCGACCGTTCCGGGACCGTTCATCCCCATTATTGGAGCGAGTTTTATCTGCCCGATTTCGGCTGGGTCCCGGTCGATCCCTGGCTGGGCGAGGGCGTCACCTACCGGGGCGCGCCCCTGCCCGACGACCCGGCCGCCTATTACTTCGGCAACCTCGATAACCGGCATATCACCCTGGCCCGGGGGTACTCCACGCCCGCGCCCGCGGACGCGCAGTCCCGGCTCGCGGCGGGCTCGGGCCCGCTGAGCCTGCGTTCCTTTGACCAAGAGGCGTCCGGGGGCCTGAAACGCTACTCGGTGACCTGGGAGCCGCTCTCCGCCGGACGGGTAGAGTAGGGCTTCCCCATCCCATGACACAAAACGGCTTTTTTTTCTTTGATTGACAACGCCCTGCCAGGTTTTTATACTATTGAGTAGAGCGCACGCGTGGAAGGAAATATGCCCAGCCCCTTACAGCTTTCATTGGTCAATTTCAAAAAAGGCTCGTACATCATCGTCGAGGGCAAACAGAAGGCCGACAATTTCTACATCATCCGCTCCGGCAAGGTGCGCATCTCCAAGGAGCTGGAGATCGTGGAGGAAGAGGGCGGCAACGTCCAGGGTCCCGGCGACTTCTTCGGCGTGGTTTCCACCATGTCCGCCCACAGCCACATTGAAACGGCCATGGCGCTCACGGACGTGTCGCTTATTTCCGTGCACCGCGACCAGTACGGGCTCCTCATCCAGAAGAACACCCCGGTGGCCATCAAGATCATCATGAGCTTCTCCCAGAAGATGCGCTACCTGGACGAGGCCCTCACCCGGCTTACCTTCAAGAACACTGCCAAGATCGATCCGGCCCACATGTTCAAGGTGGCCGAATACTACGCCCGCCAGAACATGTACAACCTCGCCTACTATGCCTACCACCGCTATATCCAGTACTGCCCCACGGGGGAGAACATTGCCCTGGCCAAGGAGCGCATGGCCAAGATCCATCCCTACGCCAAGGCCGCCCATTTGAATCCCAACCCGGCCGACTTCAACCGCACCTACCCCAAGGACACCATGATCTGCAGCGAGGCCGAACCGGGCAAGGAGTTATTCATCATCCAGAAGGGGTCGATCAAGATCTCCAAGATCGTGGATGAAAACGAGGTGATGCTCGCCATCCTCAAGAACGGGGACATCTTCGGCGAGATGGCCCTGCTGGAGAACATGCCGCGCTCGGCCTCGGCCATCGCCCTGGAGGACACCTCGGTGCTGGTGGTCAACAAGGCCAACTTCCAGCGCATGGTCCAGACCCAGGCCCAGCTCATCACCAAGCTCACCACCCTGCTCTCCGAGCGCCTCTGGTTCATTTACAAACAGCTGGCCAACACCCTCATCTCCGATCCCCTGGGCAAGATGTACGACGCGCTCCTCATGCAGCTGGAGAAAAACCGCGTACAGCTCTCCGCGGGAGACGAGTACACCTTCGACTTCGGGCCCAAGGAACTCATCAACATGGTGGGCCTGCCCGTGAACCAGGCCCCGGCGTATACCCAGAAACTTTTCGAGAACAAGAAAATCCGGGTGCTGAACGGCAAGCTCAACGTAACCGACATGGACGAAATCAAGCGCCAGGCCGACTATTACAAAAAAATGGAAAAGATCGAACGCTCCCGCCGCCAGGGGTCATTGCAGAACCGGTAATTTCTCCTAGTTGTTTTTTTCCCCAAACGTGGTAAAATTTACTCATAAAGTACCATTTAAGGAGGTAGAAGTATGAACGGTGGATTGATCATCGTGGAGAAGGCGAAGGGGGACGTGCGCTTCTATTCGCCCGAGGGGCGGGAGGTCTTCAAGCGGATGAACGGGGTGGACGTGCCGGTGAACAAGATCTTTTCCGGCCTGACGCTACCGGACGCGGTGGAGGAGGCCAAGCGCTTCGCCGTCGGGGCCATCAGCCAGAAGGTGCAGCTGCGGATGCGGGGCGTGTTCTGCGTGCCGGTGGTCTCGAACGTGGCCGTGCGCTACCGGATCAAGCTGGGCTTCGGCACGGGCGAGTCCCACCAGCGGGAGATGCAGTTCGAACCGGGCGAGCAGATCCTGCGCACGGGCGAGTACGGCCGGGAGTTCTTCTGGATCAAGGACGGCATCGTGGAGGCGGACCGGGTCTTCTACCCGCCGGGCAGCGTGTTCGGGCGGGCGGCCTTCAACAACTGCATCCGCAAGAAAAACGTCTTCGCCAAGACCAAGGTCCGCCTCATCGCCATCGACAAAGACCACCCGGACATCCAGCACAGGCGGCCGGTCATCATCAAGAAGTTCTTTGAGGAGGGAAAGAACATCCACCGGGTGCGCCCGGACGTGCACCTGGACCGGATCAAGATTTAAAAACGATTCTTTTCCGTGAATTCCCAAGCGAAGCCGCGCCGAACGCCGGCTTCGCTTTTTAATAATGAAATGTTTTTTATTTGTTTGCCGGAAAACGCGAGGATTTTATGATATAACATAGTTAAGGTTTACCCACTAGTATTTTCTACAAAGGAGTATATGGATGGTCAGAATGCTTTCGATTTCACTTGTTGTTTTATCGCTTCTTCTTGTTGCGTGTCCGGTTCCTCTTTCTTATGAAATGGAAGGAACGTGGAACATGACCACAACGCCTGCTAAT